>NZ_JACVWH010000010.1:0-117717 GCF_020658495.1 Clostridioides sp. ES-S-0048-02 | reverse complement strand
TGTGGTTACAATAGCAGAGAGGATACACCTGTTCCCATTCCGAACACAGAAGTTAAGCTCTCTAGCGCTGATGGTACTTGGTGGGAAACTGCCTGGGAGAGTAGGACGTAGCCACGTAATTTTTTTTATTTTTGTCAAAAAAAACAAAAAAATTACGTATTTCTTTTTTCATTTTGGGAAAACTAAACACAGGAATTATGGATTATCATAAAAATTTAATTCTTAAGGAGTGATATGAATGAAGAAAGTTGCTTTAGTTTTAGCTATAATTGGTGCACTTAACTGGGGAGCAATTGGTATTCTAGGAACAGATTTAATAGGTAGCATTTTCGGTGGAACATATGAAATGATAAGTAGAATAATATACTTTGTTGTGGGTCTAGCTGGATTGTATTTAATACCAAGTTTAATGTCTGATGACAGAGAATAATTCAATTTTTACTTTTTTATATTAAATACCTCATTCTAAATATTTAGAATGAGGTATTTTATTTTATAAAAATATTAATTTGTATCTTTTTTAATGGTAAAATAGATAGGAATCGAAGTTTTCAAACAAGTGGTAACAGTAGGGAAAAAGGAGTAATATATGTTTATAATTAATGAATTGAGTGAAATTGTAAATAAAGAAGTAATATCTTTTCATATGCCTGGACATAAAAAGGGAAAAATATATGAAAAATTAGGATATATAAATGTATTAGAAAATTTGTATAAAATGGATACAACTGAGATAATAGGGACAGATAATTTACATTCCCCAGAAGGAATTATAAAAGTCTCTCAAGAAAATACTGCAATGGTATTTAAAAGTGATTATACATATTATTTAATAAATGGAAGCAGTTGTGGCATCCAATCTGCAATAATGTCAGTGTGTAATCCTAAAAGTAAAATAATTGTGAATAGAGACTGTCACCAATCTGTTATAAACGGATGTATTTTGGGTGATGTAGATATAGAATATATTCCTTGCGAAATATGCAAAAATACTAATATTTTAAAAGGTGTGAATGTAATAAATGTAATTGATATAATAGATAAAAACTTAGATGCAAAAGCAATATTGCTTACATATCCTACATACTATGGAATGACATATGATTTGGAATATATCTGTAATTACGCACATAGCAAAAATATGGTAGTAATAGTAGATGAAGCACATGGTGCACATTTAGGACTTAGTGAGAAACTTCCTAAAACAGCTCTTGAGCAAGGTGCAGACGTGGTTATACAAAGTACTCATAAAACACTTCCATCTTTTACTCAATCATCAATGATACATGTACAGGAAGATAGAGTTGACTTAGATAAAATTTCAAACATGTTAAGAATTACTGAATCTTCAAGTCCTTCCTACTTATTATTATCTTCACTAGAATTGGCTGTAGATATATATGAAAATAAAGGCAAGGAATTAATGGAAGAGCTTTTAGATAATATCCAAAATTTCAAAAATAATGTTAATAAAAATCTTGAAATATATAGTACAAATGATAAAACAAAAGTGTTCATATCTGCTAAAAATATAGGATTAACAGGATATGAATTAGAAAATATCTTAAGAAAAAAATATAATATACAGGTAGAGTTGTCTAATTATTATGGCGTTCTATTAATCTGTACAATAGGAAATAGTACTCAAGATTTCATTAGCTTAGAAACGGCATTAGATGATATTGTAATAAAAGAATTTAAATCTACAAAGCTAGATAACATAAAATATCCTGTTGATATTCCACAGAAAATATTAACACCTAGAGAAGCATTTTATAAAACTAAAAAAAGTGTTAAAATATATGACAGCATAGGTAAAGTATGTGGAGAATCTATAGTACCATATCCACCAGGGATAAATATAATATCTCCTGGCGAAATAATAAGTAAAGAAATAATAGATTATTTAAAGTTTTGTAGTTCTAAAGGTATGGTTATAAGTGGACTTAAAGATATGACTTTAAATTTTATAGAAATAATAGATTTAGAACATATATAAAGTAGGATTACTATGAAAAATCTATAGAATATTTATATATAAATTTATTTGAATAATATACTAAAATAGGCAAAATGTTTAGATGGAGGATATTAAAATGAGAGGTAAGTTAATAATTATAGAGAGTGGTTCAGATGCGAGTGGAAAGGCAACTCAAACAAAAAAATTATATGAAAGACTAAAAAAAGAAGGCTATATGATTAAGAAGGTAGAATATCCAAATTATGAGTCTCAATCATCTGCTTTGGTAAAAATGTATTTGAGAGGGGATTTTGGTAAAAATGCCTCAGATGTAGACCCATATATAGCATCAACTTTTTTTACAGCGGATAGATATGCATCATTTAAAACCGATTGGGAGGAATTTTATAATAAAGGTGGAATAATTATCGCTGATAGATATACAACCTCTAATATGGTGCACCAAGCTTCTAAAATGGACATTGCTGATAGAGAGGAATATCTTAACTGGCTGGCTGATTATGAATTTAATTTATTTAAAATACCTCAACCTGATTGTGTTGTATTTTTAGATGTTCCTATTGAGTTTAGTGAAAAACTTATGGAGAATAGAAAAAACAAAATTACAGGAGAAAAAGAGAAAGATATTCATGAAAGTGATATAGAGTATTTAAAGAAATCTTATAATAATGCTTTATATATAGCAGATAAATATGATTGGAAAAAAATAAATTGTGTTTCAAATAATAAATTAAGAAGTATTGAAAGTATACATAATGAAGTTTATGAAATAGTTCTTGATTCAATAAAATCTATGGAGAGATAAATATGTATTTTGAAAATATTATAGGACAAGATTTTGCAAAAAAATATTTAATAAATTCTATAAATAAAAATAAACTTAATAATGCGTATATGTTTGAAGGAATAGATGGAATAGGAAAAAAGAAATTTGCTGATGAGCTATCAAAATTGTTACTTGACTATGTAAATCTAGAAAATAGTCCAGACTATGTACTTATAAATCCAGATGGAAATAGTATAAAAATAGCTCAGATTAGAAACTTACAATCAGATATAGTAGTACGACCTCATAAAGACTATAAAATATATATAATAAATAATGCTGAAAAGATGACGGTAGAAGCTCAAAATGCCCTTTTAAAGACATTAGAGGAGCCTCCAATTTACGCTATAATAATTTTAGTCACAAATAATAAAGAATCATTATTAGAAACGATAAAATCTAGATGTGACATAATAAAGTTTTCGCCTATACCAATAGCAGATTTAAAAACTTATTTAATAAATAAGGGCATAGAAGAAGAAAGAGCCCAAATATTGGCCACTTTTTCAAGAGGTAGTATTGAAAATGCTTTAGACTTATCTCAGTCGGCTGAGTTTTCAGTAATGAGGGACGATATACAACAATATATCCAAATAATGCTAGATAAAAATATAGTAGAGATTCTAAATATACCAAATAACATGGAGAAATATAGAAATCAGATTATAAGTTTATTGGATATTATGATAAACTATTTTAGAGACATTATTTTATTAAAAGAAAATGTAAATAGAGATATGTTAATAAATATAGATAAGCTAGTTTTTATCCAAAACATGAGTGGAAAAATTAGTTATTCTCAATTATCTAAAATTATTGATATAATAGAAGGTACAAAGACTAAAATTAAAAGTAATTGTAATTTCAATATAAGCATACAAGTTATGTCTTTAAATATATACGAGGTGATTAAATGATAAAAATAGTAGGAATTAGGTTTAAAAGTGCGGGGAAAATATATTATTTTGATCCTGTTGATTTTAATATAGAGCAAGATATGGATGTAGTTGTAGAAACTGCAAGAGGTTTAGAGTATGGTAAAGTAGTGGTTGGGCCAAAAGAAATGGACGAGAGCGAATTAGTTTCTCCTTTAAAGCCAATTATAAGAATAGCTACAGAAGAAGATAAGAAAATATATTTAGAAAATAAGGAAAAAGCAAAAGAGACTTTTGAATTATGTCAACAAAAGATAAAAGAACATGAGTTAACAATGTTTTTAATAGATTGCGAATATACATTTGATAGAAATAAATTGATTTTTTACTTTACAGCAGAAGGTAGAATAGATTTTAGAGAATTAGTAAAAGATTTAGCTGCCATATTTAAGACTAGAATAGAACTTAGACAAATCGGTGTTAGAGATGAGGCAAAGTCTATAGGAGGTCTAGGACCTTGTGGTAGAAAGCTTTGCTGTTCTTCTTGGTTAGGTGATTTTCAACCAGTTTCAATAAAAATGGCAAAAGACCAAAGCTTATCTTTAAATCCAACAAAGATATCTGGTATATGTGGAAGATTATTCTGTTGCTTAAAATATGAACATGATGTATATAGTGAAGCAATAGAAAAAATGCCTGTTGTGGGTGCATTGGTGCAATCAGATGATGGAAAAGGAAAAGTTGTAGAGGTAAATCCTTTGCTAGAACAAATCAAAGTGGAATTCCAAGACAAAACAGTAAAAATATATACAAGAGAAGATATAAAAATACTTAAAGAGCCTAAAAAGTGTGAGGGCTGTGGTGGTAAATGCAAGGGCAATGATGGATTAGATGAAGCTACACTAAAGGAGTTAAAGAAATTAGAAGATTAAATTTAAGGTAGGGCTTCTCCTACCTTTTTTAAAGCAATTAATGCTTAGAGCTACTAATATTTGAGGAGAGTTATATATGGGCATACAATTAAAAGATTCAGAGAGAATCGACGATTTACAATTAAAAGGTCTTAAAATTATACAAGATACTAATGGGTTTTGTTTTGGTATAGACGCTGTTTTATTAGCTAATTTTGCAAAAGTAAAAAAAGATGCTAAAGTTGTTGATTTAGGCACTGGTACAGGAATTATACCAGTTCTAATTGCAGGTAAAAGTGAAGCTAAGAAAATTATTGGTGTAGAAATACAAGATGATGTATATGAAATGGCAACTCGTTCTATAAAACTAAACAATTTGGAAGAAAGAGTTGAGATTATAAATGGAGATATAAAATCAATAGACAAAGTTTTGGAAGTTAATGGATATCATGTAGTTACATCAAATCCTCCATATATGCATATTGATGGTATAAAAAATCCAAATGATAAAAAAGCAATATCAAGGCATGAAGTAAAATGTAATCTAGAGGATGTAATAAAGACCGCATCTAGATTAGTTATGCCTAGAGGTAAATTTTTCATGATACATAGACCAACAAGATTGGTTGATATAATAACTTTAGGGAGAAAATACAGATTAGAGCCAAAAGTTATTCAGTTTGTTCATCCAAGACCTAAAAAAGCACCTAATTTGGTTTTGGTTCAATTTGTAAAAGATGGCAGACCAGAGCTTAAGATATTAGCCCCACTATATGTCTATGGAGAAGATGGTAATTATACAGAAGAATTAAAATTAATATATAATAATGAAGATATAGGAGAGTTATAGATGAGTGGAAAATTGTACATATGTCCAACACCAATTGGAAATTTAGAGGATATAACGTATAGGACTTTAAGAATCTTAAAAGAAGTAGATTTGATTGCGGCAGAAGATACAAGACACAGTATAAAGCTTTTAAATCATTTTGAAATCTCAAAACCTTTGACTAGCTATCATGAGCACAATAAAGATTCAAAAGGTGATTATTTAATCAATAAATTAATTGATGGAGAAAACATAGCTTTAATAAGTGATGCAGGTATGCCTGGTATATCTGACCCAGGAGAAGAGATAATAAGACAGTCCATACAAAATAATATAGAGATAGAAGTATTACCAGGAGCAACAGCATTTGTAACAGCGTTGGTTGGCTCTGGTATGGATACACATAAATTTGTTTTTGAAGGTTTTTTGGATAGAGATAAAAAAGTTAGAAGACAACAGCTAGAAGAAATAAAAGAGGAAAGCAGAACTATAATTTTTTATGAATCACCACATAGATTGAAGGATACACTAAAAGATATGCTTAAAATTCTTGGAAATAGAAAAATTTCTGTAAATAGAGAGCTCACAAAAAAATATCAAGAGATAATAAGAGAAGATATAGAAACTGTTATAAAAATATTTGAAGAAAACGAAGTAAGAGGAGAGTTTGTATTAATAGTAGAAGGTTTCTATGGTGAAAAATCAGAAAAAAGAGATTATGATGCTCTTACAGATAGAGAATATGTTTTAAAGTTAATTGAAAGTGGTATGAACAAAAAAGATGCAATAAAAGTAGTTTGTAAAGATAGAAAATTAAAAAAGGATATTGTTTATAAACAAGTTCTGGATTTATAAAACCTGAATCTGAGGTGATTTTATGGAAATAGGAAAAATTATAATAGAGAGTTTAAAAAGGAAAGATACACATAAAACGTTTATAGAGTTGGATAAAAAGAATGAACTAGAAAAAGCAATCCCTAAAGTAAAAGCAATGAAATCTGTAGGAGAATGTAAATATCATGTTGTTAACTGTTTTGAACATTCTATAAATGCATTAAAAGAATTAGAAGTAGTGCTAAATGACAAAGAATTTTTTCCAAATCATTTGAGAGAACATGTGTCAAATTATTTGAATTTATATATTGAGGATGAAATAAATAAGTCACAAGCATTAAAGTTAGGAATCTTTTTACATGATATAGGAAAGCCAGATAGTGTAACTTTAGATGAAACAGGTAGAGTTCATTTTACAAATCATGAAAAAATAGGTGCACAAATAGTAAATAATATGGGTACAAATTTAGAGTTATCAATACAGACATATAAACTTATAAGTAAATATGTAAGATATCATATGATACTTTTATCTTTATATAAGAAAAATGATTTGAGTAAAAAAGAGTTAGCTAATGTATTTAATTTAGTAGATGAAGATACTATAGGTATAATATTACTTGGATATGCAGATATAGTATCTACTATAAAACTATTAGGCAAGGACGAAGAAGTAGGAGTATTAAAGACCTATATGGAATATATTCTAACAAATTACTTATATAAGAGTAATTATACAAATGTATAAAGTTAGTTAATATAGTTTAAGACTTATACAGTTGATTTAAATTTAAAATATACAAATTTTAAAAACCTAAAAGAAGTTGTCTTTAATAGAATTAAAAAAGACAACTTTTTTTACATCAAAACTTAAAATTTTATTAAAAATATTTAATGGTGTATTAGCGAATAAACCATTAATGTTCAATTTATCTTACAATATTGATTTTGCTTGTATCGGTGTTGATAATATAACAGATGTCTTGGTAGAACCTATTTTCTTTATAGTATCAATCACGTTTTCTAATTCATACATATCTTTTACAATAACTTTTAAAAGTAAGCAATCATCACCTGTTATGTGGTGACATTCTACAATTCTAGGGTCCTTTCCAGCAGACTCAATGAATTCTGTATATCCATTACTTGGAAGAGATATGTGAATAAACGCTTTTATAACTCTACCTAATGAATCTGGATTAACAATTGCTTTATATCCTTCTATAACACCAGATTCTTCTAATCTCTTGACTCTTTCTGAAACTGCAGGAGAAGTTAAACCAACTATTTTTCCTAAGTCCTTCATAGAAATTCTCCCATCATCCTGTAAAATTTCTATGATTCTGTAATCTGTAACATCCATAAATAAACAGTCCCCCTTAAATAAAAATAATTAATGCCTATAAAACTTTTTTAGAATCTATCATTTTTGTTTTTAAATACCAAAGATCTCTAGATAAATCAACCTTGTAAATGTGTGGATTCGAAAGTCTTTTGTATTGTTCCCAGATAGTACTTAATTCATATTGTACATGATTTCTTATTTCAAGAACAGGTTTTTTATTATATTTGCATATTCCTTTTATATACAATGGCTTAAGAAGCTCTTTAACTTTATAATTTGTAAACGTCTTCGTTTTCCATGTATATGTAGGATGGAAGATTTCTAAAGGTTTAGATTCATCTATAACTTCATCATGTAACATAATTAAATCTGCCTCTGCTTTATTGTCCTCGTTATATATTCTTATAACTTTCTTGTAACCAGGATTATTTATTTTTTCTGGATTTTCAGAAATCTTTATCTTAGGTTCAAGAGTTCCTTTTTCACAAGATGCAGCTAATTTGTAAACTCCTCCAAGAGAAGGTGAATCGAAAGATGTAATGAGTTTCGTACCTACTCCCCATGAATTTATAGTAGCTCCTTCTGCCTTAAGTGATGTTATAGTGTATTCATCAAGGTCATTAGATGCAGTTATACTAATATCTGAAAAACCAGCACTATCGAGTTGTTTCTTTGCTTCTTTAGATAGATAAGCTAAATCTCCAGAGTCTAGTCTTATACCCATAGGTTTGTATCCTTTTTCAGAAATATTTTTGAAGACTTTTATTGCGTTAGGTACACCACTATTTAATACATCATAAGTATCCACAAGTAGTAGGCATTTATCTGGATAAACATCAGCATATGCTTGGAATGCTTCAAGCTCAGTATCAAATTTTTGTACCCAACTATGAGCATGTGTACCAATTATAGGAACATCAAACATCTTTCCAGCTAATACGTTTGCAGTTCCAGAACAGCCACCAATTACAGCAGCTCTAGCTCCATATATACCTGCATCTGGACCTTGTGCACGACGTAATCCAAATTCAAGTACAGTATCTCCTTGAGCTGCAAAGCAAACTCTAGATGCTTTTGTAGCAATAAGAGATTGAAAATTGACTATTGTCAACAATGCTGTTTCAATAAGTTGAGCTTGATACAAGGGTGCTTTAACAGTAATCAATGGCTCATTAGGGAACATTATAGTCCCTTCTTCAACAGCATAAATATCTCCTGTAAACTTAAACTCTTTCAAAAATTTTAAAAACTTGTCAGAAAATAAATTTAAGCTTTTTAAGTACTCCAAATCTTCATCTGAAAAATGAAGGTTATCTATGTATTCAACAACCTGATCAATACCACAAACTATAGTATACCCTCCATCACAAGCGTTTTTTCTAAAAAACATATCGAATACAACAATGTCTTCGTGAATATTTTTTTCAAAATAGCCATTTAACATAGTAAGCTGATATAAATCAGTAAGAAGTGTTAGATTTCTCATTATTTCTCTCCTTAATTATTATTAAATATTAAAAATTATAAAAACTCCCACACTTATACTAAAACATAATATAGTACAACTTTCAAGTATAAAGTATTACCTAACTATCATAAAATTATTTAAAGAGGAGGTTGATTATAATAGGAAAAATATGGTTTTACATGGTATCAATAGGAATAATAGGAAGTTTGATTTCTAAAAATATGGGAGAATTAAATAAAGTTATATTGAGTGAAACATCAAAAGGTATAGAATTTGCAATAAGTCTAGCTGGTATTATGGCACTCTGGATGGGTATAATGAATATTGCAAAAGAGTCAGGCTTGATTGAAAAAATAGGTCAGAAATTAAATCCTATAATGAGAAGATTGTTTCCTTCTATTCCAAAAGGTCACAAAGCAATGTCTTATATAGTTATGAATATTGCCTTGAACATGTTGGGTGCTGGGAATGGTGCAACAGCATTTGGCTTAAAAGCAATGAGTGAGCTTCAGACTTTAAATAACAAAAAAGATACAGCTACCAATGATATGATTATGTTTATGGTAATAAACATATCATCTATACAGATAATTCCATTTACTATAATTAAATTAAGAATGGATATGGGAGCTCAAAACCCAAGTGAAATAATTTTTACAACTTTATTTGCAACCATAATATCTACAGCAATAGCAATAATAACATGTAAATTTTTTCAAAGAAGATATAGATAAAGGGGATGTAGATATATGGAAGTATTTTCAAACTTACTTATACCAGTAATAATTTTGTACATAGTAGTTTATGGTAAATATAAAAAAATAGATGTATATGATAGTTTTGTAAAAGGGGCAATTGATGGTTTAAAGGTTGCATGGGATATTTTACCTTATATAATAGGTATATTTTTAGCAATAGGAATATTTAAAACTGGTAAAGGTCTTGATATGTTAGAATGGTTATTTACACCAATAGCAAATATGATGAGTATACCAAAAGAATTAATAGGTTTAATAAGTGTAAAACCTTTATCTGGAAGTGGTGCCTTGGGAATGTATAGCGAACTTGCACATAGAGTTGGAATAGGCAGTTTAGTAGAAAAAATGGGTGCTACAATTGTAGGCTCTTCTGAGACTATTTTTTATACAATGGCAATCTATTATGGGAGTTTAAAGATAAAAAATACTAGACATACATTGTCATGCGCTATGATTAGTCATGTTGCAGGAGTTATAGCAGCAGTTTTTATTTGCTATGTAATATTTGTATAATTTGTTGACAATGTGGGAAAAATTTTATAATATAGTGATTATATAGAAATAAATTGTAATATGAATTATAAGCTATGAAAAGAAGAGTAGATAAGTATTTTTTCTATCAGAGAGCTAGGTTAGGTGAAAGCTAGTGTAAAAAGATTTATTGAAGATGGTCTTGGAGCTTTTTATCTGAGCATATATGCTAGGGTAAAACGGTTGGGCACGTTATAGTCTACTAAGATATCTATAAAGTTAATTTCTACATTTCATGTGAAACATAATCGTTATAGATGAATTAGGGTGGTACCGTGAATAATCTCGCCCCTATGTTAAATCATAGGAGGCGATTTTTTATTATTTTAAATGAAATATATATAATTATGAACGATAAAAAATTAGGAGGTAAGTAATATGAGCAAACCGAGTTTTTATGTAACAACACCAATATACTATCCAAGTGGAGGATTACACATAGGTCATACTTACTCAACAGTAGCTGCAGATACAATAGCTAGATTTAAACGTTTCTGTGGATATGATGTAAAGTTTTTGACAGGAACAGATGAACATGGTGAAAAAATACAAAAGAAAGCAATAGAACAAGGAATGTCAGAAATAGAATACCTTGATGGAATGATAAAAGATATAAAAGCATTATGGAATACTATGGATATATCTTATGACGATTTTATAAGAACAACAGAAAAAAGACATACAGATATAATACAAAAAATATTTACTAAGTTATATGAACAAGGTGATATATACAAAGGAGAGTATGAAGGTAGATATTGTACTCCTTGTGAGAGTTTCTGGACAGAATCACAGCTATTAGAAGGAAACAAATGTCCTGATTGTGGAAGAGAAACATACTTAGTAAAAGAAGAATCTTATTTCTTTAGACTATCTAAATATGAAGATAGATTAAAAGAGTTATTTAAAGACGATAGTTTCTGTTTCCCAGCTGCTAGAAAAAATGAAATGGTGGCAAATTTCTTAGATAAAGGGCTAGAAGATTTAAGTGTAACAAGAACAACTTTTGACTGGGGAATAAAAGTTCCTTTTGATGAAAAGCATGTAATTTATGTATGGGTAGATGCTTTATGTAACTATATAACAGCATTAGGATATATGACAGATAATGATGAAGAATTTAAAAAATATTGGCCTGCAAATGTTCAAATAGTAGGTAAAGAGATAGTGAGATTCCATACAATAATATGGCCAGCACTTTTAATGGCTTTAGGTTTAGAAGTTCCAAAACAAGTATTTGGTCATGGATGGATATTGTTTGCTGATGATAAAATGAGTAAATCAAAGGGTAATGTTGTTTATCCAGAGCCAATAATAGAAAGATATGGAATAGATACTCTTAAATATTTCTTATTAAGAGAGTTTGCATTTGGTCAAGATGGAAGTTATACTCATAGAAATTTTGTAACAAGAATAAATTATGACCTAGCAAATGATTTAGGAAACTTAGTAAGTAGAACTGTAGCAATGGTTGAAAAATACAACGGTGGTATAATACCAACAGTAAAAACTTCAACTGATTTTGATGCTGATTTAAAAGAGCAAGCTGTATCAACTAGAGAAAATTTTGAGGCTGAAATGGATAAAATGCAATTCCATGAAGCATTAGAGAGTGTATGGAAACTAGTTAGAAGAACTAATAAATATATAGATGAGACTATGCCTTGGGTACTTGCTAAAGATGAAAGTAAAAAAGATGAATTAGATACAGTTTTATATAATTTATGTGAATCTATAAGAATAATTGCAACACTAATAAATCCTATAATGAATGAAACTGCTAATAAGATATATGCACATATAGGAATAAAAGGTAAAGATGACATAACTACATGGGAAAGCACAAAGACATTTGGTCTTATTGGAGAAAATGTAAAAGTGTTTAAAGGCGAACCTTTATTCCCAAGACTAGATGTAGAAAAAGAAATAGAAGAATTAACTAAAATGTTTTCTGGGAAACCTCCAGTAGAAGAAAAACCTTTAGAGCATAAAGAAGAAATTACTATTGATGATTTGGATAAAATAGAGCTTAGAGTAGGAAAAATAATAAGTTGTGAAAAGCATCCAAAAGCAAATAAATTATTAGTATCACAAGTTAAGATTGGACCAGAAACAAGACAAATAGTGTCTGGAATAGCTGAATACTATAAACCAGAAGATTTAGTTGGTAAAGAGGTTACAGTGGTATGTAACTTAAAACCAGTTAAGTTAAGAGGTGTAGAATCTCAAGGGATGATATTAGCAGCAGGAGATGATGGTGACCCTTATGTTCTACCATTTACACAAGGTGCCAAGGATGGATGCGAGGTTCGCTAATAGGCAATTAAACAGTAAGGAGATAAAAAATGTTATTTGACTCACATGCACATTTAAATGATGAAAGTTTTGATGAAGATAGAGATGAACTTATTGGTTCATTAAAAGAAAAAGGTGTAGATTTGGTTGTAAATCCAGGAGCAGATATAGAAACTTCTATAACAGCAATTGAACTATCAAAAAAATATGACTTTATATATTCGGCAGTTGGGGTACATCCACATGATGTATCAAAACTAGATGATACAGCAATAGACACTCTAAGAAGACTTGCAACTGAAAATGAAAAGGTTGTGGCTATAGGAGAGATTGGGTTAGATTATTATTATGATTATTCTCCAAGAGAAGAGCAAAAAGAGTGGTTTAAGAAACAAATTGAACTAGCTAATGAGTTAAAGCTTCCAATAATAATACATGATAGAGATGCACATGCGGATACTTTTGAGATAATAAAAAACACTAAGAGTCCTGAAATAGGTTGTGTGCTTCATTGTTATAGTGGTAATGTGGAATTAGCTAGAGAATATGTTAAAATGGGATGCTATATATCAATTCCAGGAACAGTTACTTTTAAAAATAATAAAAAAACTAGAGAAGTTGTAAGAGAGATACCTCTAGAAAGATTGTTTATAGAAACTGATTCACCATATATGTCACCAGAACCACATAGAGGAAAGAGAAATAATCCTTCTCAAGTAGCTTTTGTTGCAGATAAAATAGCTCAAGAAAAAGGAATATCTTATGAGGAAGTGTGTAAAATTACTAAAGAAAATGCGAAGAAGTTCTTTAATATAAAATAAGTAAATTAAAAATAAAATTTACAATTATACAAAAATAATAGTTACAAAAATAATAGTTATAAATATAGAAAAAGCATACCATTCAGTTTGAATGGTATGCTTTTTTTATTTGTAATATTATAATTTTTTATTAGTTTTACAACATACTTCTTAACATTGTTAAAAAAGAATTTACAAGATATTCACTAGAATTAACTCAAACATAATATCCATTTAACTTAGATTGTATATTATATTCTTAGAAATAAGTAAATAAAGGAAAGATTAAGGAGGCAAAATTTTGCATACAGTTGATAGTACTAAGATATTGATAAATATGAACTATGAGAAATTAGAGCAAATATATTTAATGATAAAAAATACATCAAGCATTTCTATAATTAAAGCCCCTAGCTTAGCTACAGTGATGGTGAGAGCCAACGAAAGTGTAAAAAATACTACATTTAATTTAGGAGAAATACTAGTTACAGAGTGTAGTGTTAAGGTAGATGAAAGCTTAGGTTATGGTATAGTTGCAGAAAATAATGAAAAAAAAGTTATTTGCTTGGCAACTATAGATGCAGTTTTACATAGCAATAATAATAAATTTGATGAATTAAAGAACTACATAAATAAAAGTATCTGTGAAGAAAGTTTAAGATATGAGCAAGAACTTATTAATGAATTTAGTTTAATTAATAAAACAAAAGTCCAATTCAATACTATGGATTAAGTAGGAGGAGAATCATGGTAAGTTACACGCAAGAAATATATAGAAAGTTGCTAGATAGTGCTTCATTTCCTGGGAAATTAAATAACATCAATAATATAAATATAGAAAATAATACAAAATTATCAAATGGAGCAATTGGTATAGCAATTACTTTATTAGACCAAGAAGTTACCTTCTATATAGAAAACTGTACTAAAGAAGATATAAAAAATATAAGAGCACTGACAATGTCAAACCAAGTAAATTACAATAAATCAGATTATCTGTTTTTAGATATTAATTCAGAATTAGATATACTACAAATTAAAATAGGTTCTTTTGAATATCCTGATGAAAGTACAACTATAATACACCAAGTAAACGAACTATCAACAGATTATAAAGATAAATTCATAAGACTTTATTTAAGTGGTCCTGGTATAAAATCTAAAAAGAATTTATATATAGATGGAGTTAAACAAGAATTCTTAGAAAGATTACTTATGATAAATAAAGACTATCCGACAGGGGCAGATTTGATTTTAATAGATAACAAAGGAGAACTTGCATTTATACCAAGGTCATCAAAATTAAGTTGGGAGGTATTATAATAATGGCTTATGTGGCAGTTAAAGGTGGAGAAGAAGCTATATTACAGGCTAAAAATATACTTGAATTTTATAGAATAAAAGGAGAAAGCCTACCAATAGATGTAAAACAAATTAAAGAGCAAATGTCTTATGCTGTAGACAAAGTGATTTCTGAAGGAAGTCTATACAATAAGGAATTATCTGCATTAGCTATAAAACAGGCTCAAGGTGATATATTAGAAGCATCTTTCTATATAAGAGCATTAAGGTCAACAATGCCTAGAGTAACTTATTCAGAACCTATAAATACAGAAGAAATGAGAATAGGTAGAAGAATATCAGCTACATTTAAAGATATACCAGGAGGGCAGTATCTTGGAGCAACTAGAGATTATGAAAATAGAATACTAAATGTAGAGTTGCTTAAAGAAGATGAAGAAAAAAACAGAGATTTTAAAGCTAATTATATAAATGACTTAGAAAAAGTGAATGAAATACCTAAATTCACAAAAGTATCTAATATATTTAGAAAAGAGAATTTGTTGGAAGAGGATACTTATGAAGATAAATTAGAAGAAGTAATAGATGATATTACAAGAAATAGCCTAAGATTTCCAGTTTCTAGGTCAGCTAAATTGCAGGCACTTACTAGAGGTGAAAGTGGAGCTGTATCAGGGTTTGCTTATTCTATTGTAAGGGGTTTTGGTGATGAACATCCATATATAAGTGAACTTAGGACAGGAGATGTATATATAAAAATAAAACATCCTATTTATGAAGATGAGCAAATAACAATCGGAGAAATGTTAGTTACTGAGTGTGAAATAGTATCAAAAGCATCACAAAGTAAGTCTGAAAATTCTAAAAATAAATCGGGAGATATAAATAAAATGTCTTTAGGATATGGTCTTTGTATGGGAAATAATGAAAATAAGGCTATATCTATGGCTATACTAGATAAATCTTTGGAACCAAATAGTGAAAAATTAGCCCAAGATGAAGAATTTGTATTACTTCATATAGATGGTATAGATTCATTAGGGTTTATATCTCACTTTAAGCTTCCTCACTATGTAGATTTTAAAGCAGATGTAGAAAGAATAAAATAGGATATGGAGGGAAATTAAGTGATATATAACTATGGTTTTTTAGATGAAAATACAAAAAAAGAAATCCGAAGAAAAATACTAAAAGCAGTTTCAATACCTGGTTATCAAGTACCTTTTGGTTCAAGAGAATTACCTATTGCTAAGGGATGGGGGACTGGAGGACTACAACTAACCCTATCATTGCTTGGTGAAAGTGATGTAGTAAAAGTGATTGACCAAGGAAGTGATGATTCTACAAATGCTTGTAATATAAGAAATTTTATTTCAAGTGTAAGTAATGTAGAAACTACAAAAGATACATTAAAATCTACATTGATTCAAACAAGACATAGAATACCAGAAGAAAAATTAACGTCTAATCAAATACTGATATTTCAAGTGCCAATACCAGAGACACTTAGAATAGTAGAGCCTAGTGAAGTAGAGACAAGAAGAATGCATTCAGAAGAAGATTATAGTAGGATGTGGGTATATCTGTATGAAGATATAGTTAAATTTGATGATATATCAATAGCAGCAGAGTATCCATGTAAAGTAAATGATAGATATTTAATGAATCCATCGCCAATACCAAGATTTGATATAAAGAAATTAAACATGTCAGATAACTTATTTTTATTTGGTGCAGGTAGAGAAAAGAGAATATACGCTATACCTCCATACACAAAGGTAGAACCTTTAGAATTTGATGACTATAAATTTGAAGAGGAAAAATTTGAAGGAAAACATTGTAGTTTATGTAAAAGTTCAAATACATTTCTAGATGAAGTATATGATGGTGATACTAATGAAAAGTACTATAGCTGTTCTGATACAAGTTATTGTGAAAAAGTTAGGTTAAGAAATGATGGCGTAGATGTGGCAATTGGAGGTGCTTGGAATGAGTAGTGCAAAACTAGGAGAAGACAAAAAAATAGAAAATATAGATAAACAAGTGTTAATAGGAAAAAATATTAATCTTATTTATGGAGATGGATGTGAAAATTGTTTTGAGAGTACAGGATATGAAAGTAATAATATATGTAAATATTGTGGTTCTATAGTTGCATGTAATAATGTAAATCTTGAACTTTATGAAGGAGAAGTTCTTGGTATTGTTGGAGAATCTGGTTCAGGAAAAAGTACATTGTTAAAGATTTTGTTTTTTCAAGAGAATGCAAATAGTGGAGAAGTGTACATATCAAATTATGACAAGTGTACAAATATATTAGAACTCTCAGACCAAAAAAAGAGGTACATAAAGAATCATTTTATGGGTATTGTATATCAAAATCCCCATCTTGGTTTAAATTTGAATTTTAGTAGTGGTGGGAATATAGCAGAGAAATTATTAATGGCTAATATATATAATGTTGAGAAAATAAGAGATAGGGCTAAAGAGCTTCTAGTAAAGACTAATATACCTGTAGAAAGAATAGACCACAAACCGAAATATTTTAGTGGGGGAATGCAACAAAGAGTTCAAATAGCAAAAGCACTTTCTAATAATCCTCCAATACTTTTATTAGACGAAGTTACAACAGGACTGGATGTTTCTGTACAAGCTGAGGTATTAGATTTAATAAGGGAAATACAAAGAGAGCTTAAAATCTCTATGATAGTAGTATCTCATGACTTTGATGTTATAAAAATGCTTGCTGATAGGACAATTGTTATGAAAAATGGAAGTGTAATCGAATCTGGTTTAACAGACCAAATAATGGAAGACCCACAGCATCCATATACTCAGCAACTTATAAATTCACTACTATAAATAATATTTGTAAATAAGTAAAATGGGGGTTTTAAATAAAATGGAAGAAATTATACTTGAAGTAAATAATTTTAGCAAAGATTTTGAATTACATGCATTAAATAAAACTATAAAAGCGTGTAGTGAAATAAATTTTACAATTTCCAAAGGTGAATTTTTAGGAATAATAGGAAAATCTGGAGCGGGAAAGTCTACTATATTAAAAAGTATTTATAAAACATATATCCCAACGACTGGAGAAATAATATTTAACTCAGAAATATATGGAAAGATAGATTTATCTACAATTGGTGACAGAGAAATGATAAATCTTAGAAAAAAGGAAATAGGATATGTATCACAGTTTTTAAAAACACTTCCACGAATAACGGCTATTGAGCTAGTAGTACATTCTTTAATTGAGAGTGGATTTGAAAAAGATTGTGCATATGATATGGCAAAAGATATACTAACTCAGTTTGAAATAAAGGAAAACTTGTGGGATGCTTATCCGAATAATTTTTCTGGCGGAGAAAAATTAAGATTAAATCTAGCACAAGCTATGGTCAAAAAACCTAGGCTTTTGTTACTTGATGAACCAACTGCATCACTTGATAATCAATCTAAAATATACGTAAAAGAAAAAATGTTGGAACTTAAAAATCAAGGAACTACAATGATAGGGATATTTCATGATATAGAATTTATGGAGACTGTTATAGATAAAACATTTACTATGACAAAAGGCACTATAAGTGAAAGTGGGGTAGCTTAGATGGTAAAATTAATTCATAATGCAAATATTGTATTGGAAGATAAAATATTAGAAAATGGCCATTTAATTATAGAAGGAGATACAATAAAGAAAGTCTCAAATGATAAGATTGATTATTTAATAGATTTCAACGAGATAGATGAAATAATAGATGCAAAAAACTTATATGTTATACCTGGTATCATAGATATTCATAGTGATGCTATTGAAAAGGAAATAGAGCCAAGACCAAGTACATTATTACCATTTAATATGGCATTTTATGAACTAGATAAAAAACTACCTGCAAATGGAATAACAACAGTTTATCATTCTATATCTTTGGGTGATGGAGTAGGAGTTAGAAGTATTGATAATTCTTTGGAAATGATTGAAAATATCGATTCGTACAAAAATATAAATAGTAAGAATATAAATCATAAAGTTCACTTAAGGTATGAAGTGTTATACCATGAAGGTTTAGAGAAGGTGTCAGAGTTGTTAGAAGAAGATAAAATAGACTATTTATCTATAATGGACCATTCTCCAGGACAAGGTCAGTATACAAATCCAAAGTTCTATAGAGAGTATGCTACTAAGGTATGGGGAGTAACAGAAAATTATGTAGATACATGGTTAGATGACTTAGTAGATTTACATGATAATTTAGATTGGAATAAAATAGCCAGTGTTATAGGAGTGGCAAAAACTAAAAATATAAATGTTGCATCACATGATGATGATACGTTAGAAAAAATGGATTTTATAAAAAATATAGGAGTTAATGTATCTGAATTTCCTATAACTCTTGAAGTTGCAAAATATTCAAAGAAACTGGGTGTTTTAACTTGTTTAGGTGCCCCAAATATTGTAAGAGGGCAATCTCATAATAACAACTTAAAGGCAATGGATGCTATATTGGAAGACTGTTGTGATATTGTTTGTTCAGACTATCTTCCATCAGCAATGATAAAGTCCATGTGCATAGTTGCACAAGAAACTAACAATCTAAATAAAGCAGTTAACCTATTTACTTCAAATCCAGCTAAAGCAGTTGGTATATATGGTGAAAGAGGTAGCATAAAAGAAAATAAAAAAGCGGATTTAGTTTTATTGGATATTGATAGTGAGTATCCAAGAGTTGTAAATACTATTGTAAATGGAAAAACAGTTTATAAAAGGGAGGTATAAAGATTGTTAACAGATTTACATTGTCATACAAGCATATCAGATAATAACTTCACTACAGAAGAAATAATTAAGAGAGCATCAGAAAATAATATAAGTGTTTTAGCAATAACAAATCATGATACATTGTCTGGATTAGATGAAGCTATCATATTGGGAGAAAATTATGGAATAACTATAATACCAGGTATAGAAATATCAGCATACGATTATAAAAACAGAAAAAGAGTTCATATCTTGGGATATAACATAGATTTAAATAGTCAAGAAATAAAAAATTTATGTAATCCAATGGTTTGTGATAGACATAAAGCATCTGTTAAGATGGTAAATAAAATTATAGATTTAGGATATAAAATATCTCTAGAAGATGTAAAGAAATATTCATCAAAGACTGGAATATTTAAACAACATATAATGAAAGCACTTATAGATAAAGGATACACAGATAAAATATATTCAAGTTTATATAAAGAGTTGTTTCATAGAGGAAATGGTAAGGCGTATGTATCTTTAAAATATGTAGATTATAAAGATGCAATAAGAGCTATAAAAAGTTCTGGTGGAATTTGCGTACTAGCTCATCCTGGGCAAATGGACAATTTTAATGCTATTGAAGATATGGTGAATGTTGGATTAGATGGGATAGAAGTGTATCATCCATCTCACAATAAAGACTTAGAAAAAGAGTCACTTTCTTATGCTAAGAAATACAACTTAGTTGTTACAGGAGGCTCAGATTATCATGGGCTTTACTCTCAGCATGAGTGTGACCTAGGAAGTAAAAGCTTAAATAGAGAAGATTTATTTAAGTTTAGGTTAGCCTTAGGAGGGGTTTTATAAATGTCTTTTTTACAAGTTAAAGATGTAAGTAAAAGTTATGGACAAGCTAAAGTGCTAAAAGACATATCTATTGATATTGAAAAAGGAGAGTTTATTTGTTTATTGGGACCAAGTGGATGTGGGAAAAGTACTTTGCTTAGGATAATTGCAGGGCTTGAAGACAAACATGATGGAAAAATAATAATAAATGATAAAGATATGACAAACTCACCACCTGAAAGTAGAAATTTTGGTATAGTTTTTCAGTCATATGCACTATTTCCAAATATGACTGTTTACAAAAACATAGCTTTTGGCTTAGAAAATAAAAATATAAATAAATCTAATATTGATAAGAAAGTTAATGAAGTTTTAGAGGTAGTAGAATTAAGTGGATATGAGAAAAAGTATCCCTCTCAATTATCAGGAGGGCAACAACAGAGAGTTGCACTAGCTCGTGCAATTGCTCTAGAGCCAGATTTTTTACTTCTTGATGAACCATTATCTGCATTGGATGCAAAAGTAAGATTGAAACTTAGGGAACAGATTAGAAGCTTACATAGAAAACTGGGTATTACTACTATAATGGTAACTCACGACCAAGAAGAGGCACTTTGCTTGGCGGATAAAATGGTTGTTATGAATAGTGGAGAAATAATACAGGTTGGGACTCCAAAAGAAGTATATAAAAATCCAGAGACCCCTTTTGTAGCTGATTTTATAGGAACAATAAACTTTATAGATGATGGTATTAATAAGATAGCTATCAGACCAGAAGATATAAAAGTAGAATTTAATAGAGATTCTAAAGACAATGATATCAAAGTTGGAGAGATTTTAGATATTGAATTTAGAGGATTTAACTATAGAATTACAGTTGAGTATTGTTCTAAGAAAATAAAATTAGATATAGTTTCAAAAGTTGCAGAACAAATGAAACTATGTATAGGGTCTAAAATAAATTTTAAAATTCCCAAAGAAGGAATTGTAGAATATAAATCAGAGGGATGTGCTTAATAGCTAGGGGTGAATAAATGATAACAACAAAAAACAAAAGAAGGATAAGTGATAGTACAATACAAAAATGTTTTTTAATTTTTTCGCTAATTATACTAATAGTATTTATATTGTTTCCTTTAGTATCATTATTAAAAAATGCATTTTTAGATACAAGTGGAAACTTCATAGGTATTTCAAATTTTAGTAAATATGCTGAAAATCCAAGTCTTATAGCATCATTTAAAAATTCAATTTTTGTATCTACAGTTTCATCTTTAATATCACTATGTTTAGCATTTATCTATTCATATGCAATAACAAGAACAAATATAAAATTTAAGAATTTTTTTAAAACTATGGGAATGTTTCCCCTTTTTGCACCAACTATGTTATATGGTATTTCACTTATATACCTGTTTGGAAATAAAGGAATATTTACAACAATGGGATTTGAGATACCATTATATGGACCATTAGGAATAATTGTCTCTCAAATACTGTTTACATTTCCACAAGCTTTTTTAATACTATCCGTTGCTCTTTCAATGGCAGATTATAGACTTTATGAAGCAGCAGATAGCTTAGGGGCTAGTGATTTTAAAAAGTTTTTTAAAATTACAATTCCAGGCATAAAGTACTCACTAGTAAGCTCCTTCTTTGTATCCTTTATACTTGCATTTACAGACTTTGGAGCAGCAAAAGTAGTCGGAGGAAACTATAATGTGTTAGCTACAGATATATATAAGCAAGTAGTGGGGCAGTTTAACATACCAATGGGAGCAACTGTTTCTATGGTAATGTTGATTCCTGTACTAATAGCTTTTACATTAGACAAGGTGGCAAGTAAAAAACAAGGAATGACTATAACAGCAAAATCTATGCCTTATAAAATTAAAGAAAACAAATTTAGAGATAGAGTATTTTTAATAGCATGTAGTTTTATAACTTTATTAATCTTCATTTTGATATTTGTTTCAGTTATAGGTTCAGTCATAAAATTATGGCCATATAACCTAAGTTTTACAATGGAACATTATACATTTAAAGGTATTTTAGGAAGCGGATTAAAAACCTATTTAAGCAGTTTAAAAATATCAACATTAACAGCTATATTTGGAACTATATTTGTGTTTTTTAGTGCATACATGATAGAAAAAGTAGATAAGTTTCCACGATTAAGACAAACAGCTTACTTTTTATCTATGATACCAATGGCATTACCAGGTCTAGTGCTAGGAATATCATATATAACTTTTTTTAACTCAGCAAGTAATCCACTAAATTTCCTATATGGTGGTACAGCTATACTTGTCATAGTAAATATAGTACATTTTTACTCTGTTTGCTTTATAACTTCAAATTCGTCACTAAAAATGTTGGATAGAGAGTATGAGTTAGTTGCAAAATCTATAAATATTCCCTTTTATAAAGTGTTTTTCAACATCACAGTACCAATGTCTATAACATCAATACTTGAGATAGTAGTATATTATTTTGTAAATTCAATGGTTACTGTTTCAGCATTAATATTTTTATATACTCCTCAGACTCAGACTGCATCAATATCCATATTGAAGTTAGATGAGATAGGATATATAGGACCATCAGCAGCTATGGCAGTATTAGTGCTTTTAACAAATATAATAGTAAGACTTTGCTATGAATTCGTAACAAAAAAATTAAAAAATAATACACAAAAATGGCAACAAAAAGATGTTGCATAGGGGAGGTAAAGATGAAATTTAAGAAGCTAGTTTCTTTAGGAGTATTATCAACACTTTTATTGAGTGTAATAACAGGATGTAGCACTGCCTCATCAGGTGGAGACTCAAAGTCTGATAGTAAAACAAAAGGTGATTTAACAGTTTACACAGCAATCGAAGAAGACAGTATAGACCCATATTTAGCTACATTTAAAGAAAAATACCCAGATATTAAATTAAATGTTGTTAGAGCATCAACAGGAGATATAACAGCAAGACTATTAGCAGAAAAAGATAATCCTCAAGCAGATATTGTATGGGGGATTGCTGCCACAAGCTTGCTAGTTGCAGATGACCAAGGAATGTTAGAACCATACGCTCCAGAAGGGTCTGATAAGATAGACCCTGCATTTAAAGATGATAAAGAAGTACCTTCATGGGTTGGAATAGATGCTTGGATGACAGGTATAACAGTAAATACTAAAGAATTAAAAGATAAAAATATACCAATTCCTAGTTCTTATGAAGATTTGATAAAGCCAGAATATAAAGGTCTTATATCTATGCCTAATCCATCTTCTTCTGGTACAGGATATTTAACGGTATCAGCGCTTATACAAATTATGGGAGAAGAAAAAGCATGGCAGTATATGGATAAGTTACATGAAAATATTGGTGTATATACTCAATCAGGTTCAGCTCCAGCTACATCAGCAGCTTCAGGAGAGTATCCTATAGGGATATCTTTTGGATACAGAGGCATAAAATTAAAAGAAGAAGGTTATCCAGTAGAAGTAGTGTTTCCAAAAGAAGGTTCTGGATGGGATATAGAAGCAAATGCTCTTGTAAAAAAAGATAATATAAAAGAAGCTTCTAAGGTATTTTTAGATTGGGCAATAAGTAAAGATGCAATGAATGAGTATTCTAAGAACTATGCAGTTACTACAGTTGATACAGGAAATCCAATCCCAGAAGGATTCCCTAAAAAGCCATTAGAACAAATGATAGATAATGATTTAAAATCAGCAGCAAAAAATAGAGAAACTATATTAAATAAATGGATATCAAAATATGATGGAAAGACAGAAAAGGAAAGTTAAATTCATTAATAAAATCCAATAAAAAAGAGCCTAGAATATAAAATTTATATCTAGGCTCTTTTAATGTATATTTGTCCTGAGTTCTACATCTTTTTCTATAAATCATTAATATTAAAAAAGAAAATTGTATGGATGATATAATATTAATACAGGTAATGCTACATGGGACTTATTGTTGCTTATAGGTGATTCAATAGAATATAATAGTGAATATATTTATCTAGTAGGAATAAATTTTTCTTAAACTATAGATTTCTAAATAAAAATAAATAGGTTAGTGCCTTGATTAAATTAAATAAAAACCTTAAAATAAAGAGATGTAAACAAAAACTAAAAACAAATAAAAGGTGAATTTATATGATAAAAGAGATAATAGTAGTAGAGGGAAGAGATGATGTTACAGCTGTTAAGAGAGCAATAGATGCAGAACTTATAACCACAGGTGGATTTGGATTTCCAAAAGGAGTAATGGAGCGTATAAAATCAGCTAATGAAAGACGAGGAGTTATAATATTTACAGACCCAGATTTTGCAGGTGAAAAAATAAGAAAAAAAATAGCATCAGAAGTTCCAGGATGTAAACATGCGTTTTTACCAAGAGAAGAAGCTAAAAAGGATGGAGATATAGGTATAGAAAATGCTACTCCTAAAAGTATAATAGCAGCTTTAAATAAAGTTAGAACTGAAAGTACAGAGAAAAGAGATGAATTTAAACAAGTTGATTTGATTAGAAATGGTCTTATAGGAAATGAAGATGCATCATCTAGGAGAGATGCACTTGGTAAAATACTTGGGATTGGTTATGGAAATGCAAAGCAATTTTTAAATAGATTAAATAATTATGGTGTTGAAAGAGAAGAATTTATAAGTGCATTAAAACAAATTTAAATGTAAGCATGTATGATATGAAAAAAATATATAAAAAATAAATATAAAATTATGGAGTAATTTAAAATAAATTATCTTTAATAAATATTTTGCTTTAAACACATGTAAATAAGTATAATTAATAGGATAAAATCTTAAAATAAGTTAAAAAGGAGTAAACGATGGATAGACTATCTTCACACAGTGCAACGAAAGAAGTAGTACAAAAACATAATTTTAAATTTTCAAAGTCTTTAGGTCAGAATTTTTTAATAGATAGTAATATAATAAATAAAATATTGGATGGAGCTAGAGTTACAGAAGGAGATAACATAATAGAAGTAGGTCCTGGGATAGGTACACTTACTCGTGAAATGGGTAAGGTAGCAGAGAAAGTGGTAGCTATAGAAATTGATAGAAACTTAATTCCTATATTGAAAGATACCTTATCAGATTTAGAGAATATAGAAGTTATAAACCAAGATATATTAAAAGTAGATATACAAGAACTAATAAAAGATAAATTAAATGGTGGACCAGTTAAGCTTGTAGCAAATCTTCCATATTATATAACTACACCAATAGTTATGAAATTTTTAGAAGAGGATATACCTGTAACGGATATAGTAGTTATGGTTCAAAAAGAAGTTGCAGATAGAATGAATGCTGTTCCAAGTACAAAGGATTATGGAGCATTGTCCATAGCTGTTCAGTACTATTGTGAAACAGAAATTGTAGCAAAGGCTCCAAGACATATGTTTATACCACAACCCAATGTAGATTCAACGGTTATAGGTTTACATGTCAGAGCTGAAAAGAAATATGATGTTCATAATGAAGAACTATTTTTCAAGACAGTAAAAGCATCTTTTGGACAAAGAAGGAAGACTTTACTTAATTCATTGGGAGGCCTTGGTTTTCTTAATAAGGACGAAATAAGAGAAATATTAAAAGAAGCTAATATAGATGAAAAAAGACGTGGTGAAACTCTTAGTATAGAAGAGTTTGCAGTTCTTTCAAATATAGTAAATACAAAAGTATCTTCTAAATAGGAGGTACTTTTTTTTATTTTATTAACATATATTGTTTAGAGAAACTGTGTTAAGGGGGGATTGCAGTGGGTTCTAAAAGAAAGTTTAAAAGAGACTATATAATACTAGAAGCTAAAGACATAAACTTTAGATACAAAGAACGAGTACTGCCAAAAGCTTTTGCAAAAGTCGAAGTAAATGATGAAAAATCAATCATTGCATTATATGTAGAAAATCTAAAATATGTTAAAGATGGGTATAAAGCAGTAGCAATAAAAGGTGACCATGGATTAATAGACTTAGGAAATATAATTTTAAATGAACAAGGAAGAGGTGAATTTGTTTTAGATTTAGAGGATTATGATGAAGAAATAAAAGGAATTGCCTTATTGTATGAAAGAAATATTCCTCTAGTTGGGTTTAAGGGAAATAAGATTGAAAATTATGAGGACATATTATTCCAAGATGTAGAAGATGAAGAATTAGCTGAAAGTGAAGAAGAGTATTTAGAAGAAGATATAGAGGTTGAAAGAGAAGAAGAGTACTTAGAAGAAGATGCTGATAATGAAGAAAACAGTGATAGTGACGAAGAATATATTATAGAAGAATATGATGAAGATGAATATGAAGATTATTGGGAAGATGATGAAACTGAAGAGGGAGAATTAAAGATAAGAGCAGATGTAGAAGATTCTAGTGATGATGAAATTGAAGAATTTAATAACTATAAGGAAATAGAAAATTATAACAAGGCTAAAGAAAATGAATTCTATGACGATATAGAATATGAAGATGAATATGATGAGGATGAAGAAGATTTTGAAATAAGACATGAAGAAAAGGTAGTTGCTTCTCAAAAAACTACTAAGTCAAAGAAAACTCAAAAAGAACAAAATAATGTTGAAAAAGTAAAAAGAGCCAATGGAATAAATCAAATAGATAGTGGGAATAAGCAAGCTGGAACATTACTTATGCCTAGACAAATAAAGAAAGGGTTAAAGCTATTTAGAGAAGTTAAGCCTTTTACAGCAGATTATATAGACAATACAAGATGGTGGAAAATAGAGGTAAACCCTACAACATTGTGTGGATATTCAATGCCTTATTTAGGATATTTAAATGTATTGAATTATACAATGTATAGTGATGCAGTTTTACATTCATATAAATATAGACATTACTTATTCGGAGTACAATATGATGAATATAATAAGAGAAAGCATTATATTTATGCTATTCCAGGTAATAGAAATGAACAACCAGATAATGGAAGTACAGGATTTTTGAGATATCAAGCTTGTGACCACAGAACCAATAGTTTAGGCTACTGGTTATGCTTTATAGATTCTAGACAGAGAAGTATAGTTAGATAAAACAATAAGAATGAAAGAATTTAACTTTAACTTTCATTTTAGTAAAGAAACTTAACTAAAATGATATAAAAGTTTAAAAACTATTGATAATATTTAAATATTACACTACAATATATGTTGAAATACCTATTATATTATGGAGGAAGATTATGATAAACGAGCAAAGAATTTTAAATGAGTTCCTTGAATTAATACAGATAGACAGTTTATCTTTAAAAGAGGGGAACGTAGCCAAAGTATTAGTTGAAAAGTTAGAAGAAATAGGTTGTTCAGTTGTAGTAGATAATGCTGGTGAAAAAGCAAATGGAGAAACAGGCAATATAATAGCTACTTTAAAAGGAAATAAAGAAGGAAAGAAAATATTATTTAGTTCACATATGGATACAGTAACTCCAGGAATAGGGGTAAAACCTATAGTGGATGAAGTAAATGGAATAATAAAAAGTGATGGGACTACAATATTAGGATCTGATGATAAAGCAGGTATAGCAGCTATATTAGAGGGATTAAGACAAGTAAAAGAAAATAATATAGAACATACTGATATTCAAGTTGTATTCTCTATATGTGAAGAATGTGGATTAGTTGGAGCTAAAAATTTAGACTATGCAAAAATAGATTCTAAATATGCCTTTGTATTAGATAGTGGTGGTTCTCCAGGAGAGATAATAGTAAAAGCTCCTGCACAAGATGTAATAAATGTTAAGATATTAGGAAAGACAGCTCATGCAGGTCTTGAGCCTGAAGCTGGTATAAGTGCTATAATGGTAGCTGCTAGAGCAATAGATAATATGAATTTACTTAGAATAGATGAAGAAACAACTGCTAACATAGGAATTATAAATGGTGGAACAGCTACAAATATAGTAACAGGAAAAGTTAACATAGTTGCAGAAGCTAGAAGTCTAAAAGAAGATAAATTAGATGTTCAAACTAAACATATGGTAGAAACTTTTGAAAAAGCTGCTAAGGATTTTGGAGCTAAAATTGAAATAGATGTAAATAGAGCATATACTCCAATAGATGTGAATGAAGATTCAGAAATAATACAACTTGCAAAAAAAGCATTTTCAAATTTAGGAATAGAAGGTCATACTGAATCTACAGGAGGAGGTAGCGATACTAATATATTAAGTAAAAATGGTATTGAAGCTATAACTCTAGGAATAGGTATGAAAAATGCGCATACATTAGATGAACATATAGCTATAAAGGATTTATATGATTCTGCCAAAATGGTAATAGAGATAATAAAAGAAGCATAAATTTAAATAATAGTGTATAATATATATATCGCCTAGCTCAAGCTAGGTGATTTTTCATTTTATAGAAGATTGATAATCTCTATTGAAAGTAAAAGATATACATTTGAATATAATAATAAATTTAATTTATGTTTAAGTATATGTTTTTAATAATATTTAGATTTGGTTTGTTAGGAGGAATAACAATGGAAACAAGGTATGAGGAAGCAAATAAAATAACAATACAATCAATAATTTGGAATATAGTCTTAACAATAATTAAGGTGATAGCTGGTATTATTGGTAATTCGAGTGCTATGATTGCAGATGGATTACATTCAGCCTCAGATATTATAAGTTCTATAGGTGTACTGATAGGTAATTATGTATCTTCTAGACCAGGAGATAAGGAACATAATTATGGTCACGAAAAGGCAGAGACATTGGTATCATTCGTATTATCAATATTACTTATATTTGTTTCTATAACAATAGGTATAGGGGCTATTAAATCATTATTTAACTTAGATGCATTGAGTGTTCCATCAATACTTCCGTTAATAGTGTCAGTCATCTCAATTTTGATAAAAGAGTATCAATATAGAATAACAATCAAAGTTGCTAAAAAGATAAATTCACCAGCTTTAAAAGCAGATGCTTGGCATCATAGGTCAGATGCTCTATCTTCAGTGGCTGCATTTATAGGTATAGGAGGTTCTATTTTAGGATTTAAACCATTAGACCCAATTGCGTCAGTTGTAGTGGCAGTATTTGTGGCTAAGGTAGGAATCGATATACTTAGAAGTTCTGTAAATGAATTGATGGATGTTTCAGTTGATGAAGAAGAAAGAAGAGAATTAAAGTTTATTGTAGCAGATACAGAAGGTGTTAAAAATCTAGGAGATATAAAGACTAGAAAGCATGGAGCTATGGCATATGTGGACTTGACTATATGTGTTGATGAAAATCTCACAGTAAAACAGGGGCACGATATTGCTACTAAGTTGGAAAAACATATAATAAAACATATGGAATTTGTAAAAGGGATAACAGTTCATGTTGAACCATGCACTAATTGCCAAGGAAATAAGTGTATAAAATAATTATAGCTTAAAAAAAAGTGTAAAAAGTTATATAATTGTTTTATGACTATAAACTCTAGGGGTGGTTAAATGAGTAAGAAAAGAAAACTAAAGAAAAAAGCTGCAATATTAATAGGAGTAGTTGTTTTCTTTATAATATACTTTATATCCTTTAAAATAGGTCTAAACATGGAAAAGGATAAGAGTGAGGTTCCAAAGAAAGTAGAAACAGAGACAGAAGATAATAGGTCTTTAATGACTCAAATAAAAGAGAAAAAGAAAATTTATGTATCAGATAAAAATGTAGAAAACATAAAAATCGAAGAAGATATGTGGAACGAGATAAAGTTCTTTTTCTCAGAATTTAAGAAGGTAAGAAATACTACTTCTTATGAAGCAATTTATGAAGGGTATTCTGATGATGGAATTAAATTTTCTACAGACCTTAATTTTTTTAGAGTCTATACTGTAAATAAAGAGGAATATTATAAAGTTCCAATTGATTCCAAAAATTCTTTTAAGAAACTTTTAGATGAGAGTATATATACTTCATTTGACCTTTTGAGTCACTATAAAGACTGGAAAGAGGTCACTATAACTTATGGAAAAGAAACTAAGAAGGTTCATAAATGGAAGTTTGATGATTTAGCACATAAGATGATTTCAAAAAGAGTTGTAGGAAAGGTTCAGCCAGAAAAAAGCAAGGAAAGAAGTGATTATAATTTCAGTATAAATATAAAAGGTGAAAATTTTGCTGTGAAAGTAGATACAATGGGCAAGGATTATGTAAAAGTTACTTCTAAAAAAACTGTCTCTTACTACGAGGTTCATACAAGTTTATTTGATTATCTTAAAAATGAAATATTTGAGATTGGAAAGAAATAAAATATTAAGAAGGCTATCAAGCGATTATATCATTTGATAGCCTACATTAATTTTTATATGTTATTTTTAGTTACATACTATTTTTCAACTAATAAGTCTGCAACCTTATATATTGGACCAGCACCAGCAGTTATTACTAAATCATTATCATTAACATTTTCACGTAAATATTTTACTATATCTTCAAATTCTTTTATGTAGATAGCATCTACGTTGTTTTGATATAATTTTTCAACTAAATCTTTAGAGTGTATATCTCCTGGATCATCTTCTCTTGCAGCATATATGTCTGTTATGATAACTTTATCAGCAGCATAGAAAGCTTCTGAAAATTCTCCTAAAAGAGATTTTGTTCTAGTGTAAGTATGTGGCTGGAAGATGCACCATAAAGTTGATTTTTTTAACTTTTTAGCAGCAGCTAAAGTAGCCTTTAATTCAGTTGGATGATGTGCATAATCATCTATTACTAAGGCATTTTTGTAGTATCCTTTAGATTCAAATCGTCTTCCTACACCTTTATATATTTTTAAATTTTTTCTTATAGTCTCTAAATCAATACCAGAAACAAGAGCTGCCATTATAGCAGAAGAAGCATTGTATATATTATGAAGACCATATACAGAAAGCTCAAATTCTCCCAAATCTTTTCCTTGATACTCTATTTTAAATATCCCATGACCACTATTATCAAAATGTATGTCTTTTATTACAGCATCATTGTCAGAATCTCTACCATATTTTATAATAGTAGCTTTGACATCATATAATATGTCATCTACATTTTCATCATCACCATTTATTATGAAATATCCATCTGGAGGTAAAAGTTTACCAAATTTATTAAAAGAAGCTTTGATTTCGTCTATACCTGAGAAATAATCAAGATGGTCTTCCTCAACATTTAAAACTATAGATATCTTAGGATTAAAATTAAGGAAACTATCTACATATTCACATGCTTCAGTTATAAAATGGTTAGAATTACCTATCTTAACATTACCACCTATCATGCTTAAGTTACCACCAACTAGTATAGTTGGGTCTAAGTCTGCATATTCAAAAATTGTAGACAACATAGATGTTGTAGAAGTCTTTCCATGTGTACCAGAAACTGCTATAGAGTTTTTATATTCTCTCATAATCTGGCCTAAAAAAGTAGCTCTGTTCATTATTAATTTATTCTTTTCTCGAGCAGCTATAAGTTCTTCATTATCTGGGTGAACTGCTGCAGTATAAACAACCATATTTACATCATCTGATATATTTTCTTTTTTTTGACCGATATAGATGTTTGCCCCTTGATCCCTAAGTTTGTCTAATAGATATGATTCGTTTGAATCCGAACCTGAAACCTGATAACCCTTATTGATACATATTTCGGCTAATGCACTCATGCTGATACCGCCAATTCCTATAAAGTGTATATTCATAATAAAACCACCTTTCTTTTTAATTAAGTCCTACAATATGAACTATTTTTGTGGTATAATAATATAATGTTCAATATTTTATAATTAATATGCATATAATATTATATGTATTTTATTTTTGAATATAATAAAACATAAGTAATATTATACCACAATACGAATTGTTATGCATTATTTAGTTTAACGTTATATAAAGGTATTTGTAGGAGGAAATAGTAATGAAATTTAAAAGAACAGAGAGAATTGGAGCAATAGTTAAAATACTATCTGATAATCCAAATAAAATATATACATTAAGTTATTTTACAAATCAATTTAATGCAGCAAAATCCACAATAAGTGAAGATTTATTAGTTGTAAAAAATGTATTTGAAAAACTACATTTAGGGAAAGTTATAACTATCTCAGGTGCAGCAGGAGGAGTAAAATATATACCTAAAACTTCTATAGCAGAAAATGCAGAGTTTTTAATGGAATTATGTGAGAAAATATGTGACACATCTAGAATACTATCTGGTGGTTTTTTATACTTAATTGATTTAATTTATGACCCTACAATAGCTGCTAAGATAGGAAAAATATTTGCTTCAAACATTGAATATGTAGATGCAGATTATGTTGTAACAATGGAAACAAAAGGTATACCTATGGCACTTATGACTGCAAAGGCTATGAATTTGCCTTTAGTTATAATAAGGAAAGACATAAAAGTATCAGAAGGTCCTACCCTTAGTATGACATATGTAAGTGGAAATAATTCGAAGGTTGAGAGTATGAGTTTACCAAGAAGGGCTCTTAAACCAGATAGTAAAGTTATAATTATAGATGATTTCATGAGGGGTGGAGGTACTATAAAAGGAATGGTAGACCTTATGAATGAATTTGGAGCAGAGGTTATAGGTACTGGAGTATTTATATCTACAACAAATCCTTCAGAAAAAATGGTAAAAGATTATATATCACTAATTCAGTTAGATGTTACTGGAGATAAAATAGTAGTTGAACCAAATTTAAAAACTTTTAAAGATGAATATAGAAATGAAGAATTAGATGAAGAAAATGATTCAGAATTTGAATTTGAAATAGATGAAGATTAATAAAAAAAATATTTAGAAAAATATGTAAAAATAAAAAGAGGATATCCCTAGTTGTCCATAGAATTACTTAAAAAACAGTTTATATTAATTTATTCCAACAATAATAATTTTAATATAAATTAATTTCTGTCAAAATCAAAGGGGGATATATTGGTATGAAGATAACTGACGTAAGAGTAAGAAAATTAACAGAAGAAGGCAAGATGAAATGTATAGTTTCAATAACTTTTGATAATTTGTTTGTAGTGCATGATATAAAAGTTATAGAAGGCCACAATGGGTTATTTATAGCAATGCCTAGCAGAAAAGTAGGCGAAGGAAATTTCAGAGACATAGCTCATCCAATAAATGCAGAAATGAGACAAGTTTTAGAAGATGCAGTTTTACAAGCGTATCATGAAGCATTAGTTCAATGGGAAGTAGCTGCTGAATAACAATAAATATAAAATGGAGAGAGCCCGAACATTTAGGCTCTTTTTAAATGTAGAATTTGCATTAAAATATGTACTTTTTAGTAAAAAAGTGCTATATTATTAGTGATAATGTATATGTTGTATACAAATTGTTAAATAAATGTATTATAATGTATATTGATTGAGATAATAATACGAATAAAATTAAATTAGATTGAATGGAGTGTATCAATGAACTTTAAAGCTATAATCCTTGCCGCTGGCAAAGGAACAAGAATGAAGTCTAAATACCCAAAAGTTATACATAAAGTATGCGGAAAAGAAATGGTCAACCATATTATAGATGTTTCAAAAAAATCAGGTGTAAAGGATACTGTTGTAATTTTGGGGCATGAAGCGGATGTAGTAAAAGAAAAACTTGCAGAAGAAACTATGATAGCTATGCAAACAGAACAGCTTGGAACAGGACATGCTGTAAAAATGGCTAAAGAATATATAAATGATGACGATATAATAGTTGTACTTTGTGGAGATACTCCACTTATAAAGGAAGAAACATTAAAGAAATTATTTGATTTCCATATAGAAAATAAATATCATGCCACAGTTCTTACAACAAAAGTTGGAAATCCAACAGGTTATGGTAGAATAATAAGAGATAAGAAGGGTGACCTTCTTAAAATAGTGGAACAAAAAGATGCAAATTCAGAAGAAAAAATGATAAGTGAGATAAATTCTGGGATATACTGTTTTAATGGAAAGAGTCTTAGAGAAGCATTAGATTTGTTAAATAATAACAATGCACAAGGTGAATATTATTTAACTGATACTGCTAAAATAATGAGAGACAAGGGCTTAAAAGTTGGTGCATTTGCAGGTTCAACTATTGAAGAACTTATGGGTGTTAACTCAAGAGTGGAATTATCAAAGGCAGAAGAAATTATGAGAAGAAGAATAAATGAATCTCATATGGTAAATGGAGTGACTATAATAAACACTAACTCTACCTACATAGAATCTGATGTTGAGATAGGTAATGATACTATAATATATCCAGGGGTTATGTTACAAGGAAAAACAAAGATAGGTTCAGATTGTATAATTGGAATGAACTCATCTATAACAAACTCAGAAATAGGAAATGGGACAGAAATAAAAAATTCAACGATACTTGATAGTAAAGTTGGAGATAATACTACTGTTGGACCATATGCATATTTAAGACCGAAAACTAACTTAGGAAACAATGTAAAAATAGGTGATTTTGTAGAGGTAAAAAATGCTGTTATAGAAGATGGTTCAAAAGCATCTCATCTTTCTTATATAGGAGATGCGCATGTTGGAAAAAATGTAAATATTGGATGTGGAGTAGTATTTGTAAACTATGATGGGAAAAATAAATTTAAGTCAATAGTTAAAGATGATGCGTTTATAGGTTCAAATTCTAATTTAGTTGCACCAGTAGTTGTAGAAGAAAAAGGATATATAGCAACAGGTTCAACAATAACACATGATGTCCCAGATGGAGCTTTAGCAATAGCAAGACAAAGACAAGTTGTTAAAGAAGGATGGGTAGAAAAGAAGAATCAAAAAGATAATCAAGGTAAGTAGTTATTTAGTTTATTATTTTGGCTAATAAAATTAGCTCGAAATTATTATAAATTATATTCATTAGGATTTTAAAATTTTCAGGAGGGTTACATAAATGAATACTAGCGGAAGCGAGATTAAAATTATTGCAGGTAATTCATCGAAAGAGTTAGCACAAAAAATAGCTGACTATATAGGTGTATCAGTGCTAGACTGTGAAGTAGGTACATTTAGTGATGGTGAAATATGTGTAAACATGAATGAGACAGTAAGAGGTTGTGATGTGTTTGTAGTACAATCTACTAATAGTCCAGTAAATGATAACTTAATGGAGTTATTAATCTTAATTGATGCATTAAAGAGAGCATCAGCAGGAAGAATAACAGCAGTTATTCCTTACTATGGATATGCAAGACAAGATAGAAAAGCTAAGGCAAGAGATCCAATCACTGCTAAATTAGTTGCAAACTTAATAACTGCTGCTGGAGCAGACAGAGTATTAACAATGGATTTACATGCAGCTCAAATACAAGGATACTTTGATATACCACTAGACCACTTATTAGGTGGAACAATATTAGCAGATTACTTCAATGAAAAGAAAATAGAAGATTTAGTAGTAGTATCTCCAGATTTAGGAAGTGTTACTAGATCAAGAAAGTTTGCTAATACTTTAAATGGAGAAGTTCCAATAGCGATAATAGATAAGAGAAGACCAAAAGCTAATGTATGTGAAGTTATGAACTTAATAGGTGATGTTAAAGGTAAAAATGTTATACTATTAGATGATATGATAGATACAGCTGGAACAATCGTTAATGCTGCAAATGCACTTAAAGAGTTTGGAGCAAAAGATGTTTATGCTTGTTGTACTCATGGTGTATTATCAGGACCAGCTATTGAAAGAATTTCTAATTCAGAAATAAGTGAGTTAATAGTTCTTGATACTATACAACTTCCTGAAGAAAAAAGAATAGATAAGATAAAAATAAAAACAGTAGCTCCTTTATTTGGAGATGCTATAAGAATGATATTCTCTAATGAATCAGTAAGTAAATTATTTTAATTAATTAGATTTATAAGAGTTGCTTAAAGTAAGTTTTTAAGCAACTCTTTTTTAATATCTAATTTATGTATTAGTATAATTTATTGGAGTTGTATGTGTGTATATAAAAGTAAATGTTTCTTGTAAAACATGTGGATAAGTAATTAAAAACTAAATTTAATAAAAAATATAAAATTATGAATATTACGAATATAAAAAATATTTGGAAAAAGTATTGGAAAAATTTGAATTATGTAGTATTATGTAAATATAAATTAAAGAAAGAGGTGTTTCCAATGGGAAGGATTGAAGATGAACCCCTAATAATTAATTGATTCAGCCACAATCTAAAGTAAATATAAAAATCTATTGAAAGTTTATTTATAAGAATTGAAAATAGTATCTATTCTATATCTTTAGTGTTTGTGAGAGGGTTCTGGATTATATAAAGTTACTGTAAAGAAAGTAATTTTGTACGATAAGCATATATATAGATGAAGAGTTTCATTTATATAGTGATTGTGGCTGAATCATAACTGCAAGAATATAGAATGTTTATATATAGATGTTTTTAATAAAATACTATATTGTAATAGCTTTTAGCTTTCAAATAAATATTAGCAAAGGATGGAAATGACAATGATAAAACTAAATGATAATTTATAAATATCTCCTTACGATATATGATAATTGTAGGGAGATGTTTCTTTTTTTGTATAGTATAATTACTTTCGGAAATTATGTTTGAATATGTTAAAGTTTGGTATATATAAATAATATAAACTGTATTGCTAAAATGTGGTAACTATTATATAATATAAGTGGATATGTATCTCTATTATGAGTTATATATCATTCTAAATTTAATAAAATAGAAACGTTGATGTATGTTCTGTGATGTGGGCACCTTGGAACATATTGAGTTAGTGATGCAACCGGCTATGAAATTGTATTTATGATACTTTTATTTTCATAGTTTTTTTTGTTCAAAAAAATGGTTATATGCTAGAAATAAATCTGGTTAGTACGTGTAAATAATTTTACTTAGATTTTTAACCAGATATATTATAATTAAGTATTAATTAAAAAAATTGAGGGGGAATAAAAATGAAGTTAAGAAAGAATAAAAAAGGTTTCACTTTAGTGGAATTATTGGTAGTAATTGCAATTATAGGTATATTAGCAGTAGTGGCAGTCCCAGCTTTATTTAGTAATATAAACAAGGCTAAGGTAGCAAGTGTTGAGTCTGATTATAGTTCAGTTAAAAGTGCAGCATTGTCTTATTATGCAGATACTAATACATTACCTACAGATATAAAAACGCACTTAAAATCATACTTGGAATCTGATATAGAAAATTCTGATATTGGTGGAACTTATGATTTAGTTAAAGTTAGTAATAATAAAAAATTAGCATTATTGATAGATGGCGCAACAATAACAAAAGAACAAGCGAACAAACTAGTATCTGATATAGGGGAAGATAAGGTTTATACAGATGAAAATCTTTCTAGTAAGTTAACTAGTGCTTTAGATAAAGGTGATATATACATCATTCTTATAGATAATTTAGAGGATAATGGTAGTAGTGGTAATTAATAGTAAATAATATATTTATTATTTGATTATATTTAAGTTTAATTATAAATTTAATGAAAAAGGCAGGAAGAAAATCTTCCTGTCTTTTATACTATTTTCTTTAATGTCCAATCACAAATGATGATATAATTGAGATAGTAAAGGAGTGAAATCTGTGGCTAAAAAAGTTAGAATAGGAGACAAACTGGTCGAAAAAGGATACATAACAGAAGACCAGCTTAAATGGGCATTATCAGAGCAAAAAAACAGTGGAAAAAGACTAGGAGAATTTCTAGTACAAGAAGGTCTTATAGATAGTAACTTATTAATAAGTGTATTAAAAGAACTTTTAGATATAGAAAGTGTATTTTTAGAAGGAACAGAAATAGACACATTAGCTACAAAGATGGTTCCAGAAAATATATGCAAAAGATATGCTGTATTTCCATTCAAAATCGATGGAAATAAAATATGTCTAGCCATGTCAGACCCACAAGACAGAGAAGCAGTTCAAGATGTAAGACGTATGTCAGGTAAAGATGTCGAAATATTTATATCAAGTGCAGAAGATATAAACAAAGCAATAGGTCATGCTTATGCACATTCAGAAATAAATAAAGCAATGACTGAATACAACAAAAACAAGACTGGTGGAATTAGAGAAACAGTAATCCTTGAAGAGGATGTAAATGCTGCTCCAATAGTAAGACTAGTAAATAATATACTAGAAAATGCTGTTAGAATGGAGGCCAGTGATATACATATAGAACAAAGCGAAAATTACATGCGTGTTAGATTTAGAATAGATGGAATGTTAAGAGAATATATGAGAATGAACTCTGCTCCATACAAAGCGGTAATAAGTCGTATAAAAATAATGTCAGATATAAATATATCTGAAAAGCGGATTCCACAAGATGGTAGAATATATTTAAAAGTAGATAATAAACCTATAGATTTTAGGGTTTCTACAATGCCTACTAATAGGGATGAAAAAATAGCAATGAGAGTACTTGATAAGAGTAATTTTATGGTAAGTAAAGAAGTACTAGGAATAGATGAACATGGCTCTAAGATATATGATGAGTTAATAAATACCCCTTATGGGCTTATATTGGTAGTTGGACCTACTGGAAGTGGAAAAACTACTACATTATATTCAATGCTAAATCAATTGAATACGGAAAATAGAAATTTATTAACGATAGAAGACCCTATAGAGTATGAACTACCTGGTGTAAATCAATCTCAAATAAATGAGAAGGCAGGACTTACTTTTGCCAGTGGGCTTAGAGCCTTTATGCGTCAAGACCCAGATATAATAATGGTTGGAGAGATAAGAGATACAGAAACTGCTGAAATAGCAATTAGAGCTTCTCTTACAGGACATTTAGTTTTAAGTACATTACATGCAAATACAGCAGTCGGAGCGATTTCACGTCTTTTAGATATGGATGTGGAAAGTTTTTTGATAACTTCATCTCTTTTAGGGGTAATATCTCAAAGGCTGACACGAAAAATATGTGAACATTGCAGAATTTCATATGAGGCAGACACTGGAGAAAAAAAGGCTCTTGGAATTGATGTAAACGAATCAGTGACTATCTATAAAGGACAGGGATGTGAAAGATGTAATAATACTGGATATAAGGGACGTCTAGGTATATTTGAAATGCTTGAAATTACACCAGAAATAAAAGAGCTAATAGATTCATCTGCAAATCAAAGAGAAATTTTAAAGTTAGCTAAAAAACAAGGTATGGTTAGTCTAAAAGAGGATATAGTTAAAAAGGTTTTAGGTGGAAAGACAACAGTAGAAGAAATGATTAGAATAATTTTGATGACTGATTAAAGGATGATATTATGAAAAGTTTTAAGTATACAATAATAAAAGAGGATGGGAAAAAGCAAACTGATGTAATTGAAGCTAATGATTTTAATGAAGCTAAAAGTCTTCTTAGAAAAAGAAATCTTAGAGTTCTTGAAATCAAAGAAAGTAAAAGTAAAAATATAAATATATCTTCTAGAAAGAGAAAAAAAGACTTAGGGGCTGACCAAATAAGCCATTTTTGCAGACAGTTTGCTATTATAGTATCTTCTGGTATAAATAGTATTTCTGGATTAGAAACATTAGCAGGAAGGTCAACTAATGTTACATTAAGAGAAGAAATAAATCGTATAGTAGCAGAGATAAAAATAGGTTCTACTATTGCTGACTCAATGCTTGCACCAAAGTCTAAGTTTCCAAAGTTACTTGGTGCTATGGTGGCTACAGGTGAGGCTACAGGTAAACTAGATGAAGTATTAAAAAGTATGGCTTCATTTTATTCCAGTGAGCATAGAGTTAAGCAAAAGCTTAGAAATGCAGCTACATACCCATTAATAGTTTTGATTTCTTCATTTATAATGATTTTTATATTTACAGCATTTATGGTACCTAAGATGATTAATTCAATCACAACAGTAGGTGCCACTCTTCCACTTGTAACAAGGATTGTTATGGGATTTGGTACATTTATGAAGACATTTTGGCCAATAGTACTTTTAGTTATTATACTGTCTATTTACCAATTTAAGAAGTATCTAAAAACACCAGTGGGTAGAGCTCAAAAGGATAGAGTTATAAATAAAATTCCTGTATTGGGAAAAGGTATAAACTGTATGGTGGCTACACGATTTTCAAGAGCATTGTATCTATTTGTATCAACTGGGTATCCATTAGTTCAAGGTCTCGATTATATTATAGATAGTGTAAATAATACTATGGCAGAAAAGATTTTAACATCAGCAAAAGATGGAATAACAAGAGGTGAAAGTCTAGCAGAAAACTTAGAAAGATATACGTATTTTGATTCAGTTTTAGTGCAGATGATAGCTATAGGGGAACAGACAGGGGAATTAGAGAACATAAGTAGACAGATGGCTGAATTCTATGAATATGAATCCGAAATTTATCTAAATAGAATGGCATCAATGATAGAACCTGTTTTAATAATTGCAGTTGGTATTATAGTTGCGGTACTGGTTGTATCAATATTCATGCCAATGCTTAGTATATATGATGCTATGTAGGAGGGAAAACAACAAATGAATAAGGTTTATGTATCATATTATGGTGATTCTATATCCATAGTTGAAGGCAGATACAAACATGATAAAGATAAATTTTATATAAAAAACTTTAATGTATTTTCAATAGAGGATATTGCTCAAGATTTTTCTAAAGAAAAGTATGCTCTATTGAGATATGCATTAGAAAATGTAAAGTTAAAATCAAAACATATAGTGTTTTGTTTGAATACGAGAGATGTAATTCTAAAACCTCAAAAGTTGCCTAAGATGGATAAAAAAGATTTAGATGGATTTATGAAGCTAGAAATGGATGAAATGATGGCTCTGGAATCAGATGAGTATGTATTTTCATATGAAGTATCTAGTGAGATATCTGATAGGTCAGAAGGTGAAGAGGCTAGTTTAAATCTGATTATTGGGGCTATAAAGAAAGAAGAAGTAAATGCAATTGTAGATATAATACATGAATTTGATTTGGTATTGGATAGAATAGATACATTATCAACAGCTTATTTAAGAATTCTCAAGAATTTAGATTACAATGATATAATGGTGACAAATATAAGCGATAATAGCACAATTATAAACATATATAAAAAAGATACTTTATTTATTAGTGATAATATACCAATAAGAATAACTGCTAAAGATATGGAAATGCAATTATTAAATGTGGTCGAAGAGTCAAAAGGACTTATGAATTACTATTCGTCAAGAAACTTTGGTAAGGTAACAGATACTATATTGATATTGGGGAAAAGGTACTCTAATAAATTAATTTATGAGGCTTTTAGTTCTGCATTTTCAAACTATGTTTCTCAAGGTCTTACAGAGATAATGGATATAGCTGATATGGTATCTGGTGATATAGATGAAGATGATATAAATTCAATTGTAGAACTTTTAGGTTGTATGATAGAGCCTAAAGACAAAAAAGATTTTGAAAATATAAATTTTCTACCAATAGATATACTTAGAAAACAAATGAAAGCTAAACAAATAAAAAGTGTAATGAAAATAGCACCTGTGGTTATTTTAGTGATTTCTATTCCATATTTATGTTTAATTTTTTCAAACAGTTTAGCTAATAAAGAACTTGAAAATGTAAATGATGAAATAAGAAATATTGAGTCTGCTTACTATCAAATTGGAAATATAGAAAAAATGATACAAAGTAAAACAGAAGAAATAAAGGTATATGATATGTTAATTGGGAAAAAGGTAAAATGGGAAAATCTATTGGATGATATAGATAAAAATACCCCAAGTAGAGTTGAACTAATGAGTTTATCAACGACTTATCAAAATCTTGGAACTACTAATAAAACTGAGAACTCAAATAACAATAAAACTACCACAAATAAATCAAGTAGTAATGAAACAAAATCAAATACAAAAAGTAGTAGTGATGGAGATAAAGCCAGCAGTGATTTAAATGAAGATAAGACTACAAATGTGTCAGAAGCATTAACTGGAGATAGTGGAACTGATAGTGCTGATACAGATAAAGATGATAAAACACCATTATATGATAAGATACCAAATGTTATAAACATAGAAGGAAATGCTAAAGATTCTTCTTATGTAGGTCAGTTTTTATATAAATTAAAGGGCTTGTATTATTTTGAAGATGTTAAACTGCATAGCATAAAAAGCAATGAAGAGAATTCCAACTATACATTTAATATGACATTATACCTGAAAGAAGGTGTATTAACTAATGAATAAGGACATATTTAAAAAAGATATAAAAGATATATTTAAAATGGAAGTTAGTCTAAAGGGAATACTTATAAAAGTTGTAATTTTACTTGCTATTTTATCCTATGGATATTTTGGACTTTATCCACAATACGAGAAATATGTTTCTACAAAAAATTCTGTAAAACAAGCTACACAAAAATTAAATACATACAAAGAGAAAACAGCTCTTATGCCAAAATATGAAAAACAACTTAAAAATATTGAAACTGAATTAAATGAAAAAAGTAAAAACCTATTATATGATATGCAAGATGGTCTGTTTCTAATTGGTTTAGACAAGAAAATGAAAACATATAATATTGACTTAACTAGCTATGATGTTGGAAATATTAGAGAATATGAACATTTTTATGGAATATCAACAACAATAAGTGTTAGAGGAGATTATAGAAATGTTAAAAAATTGATGGCTTATTTAGAAGAGCAAAAAAATGTTACTCAGATATTAGACTATACTATGACTTCATATATAGAGCCAGAAAAAGAAGAACAAGAGACAACAAGTAATAAAGACTTAATTAAAAATGTGAACATAAATAAAGATACAAAAATATACTGGGTAGAAGGCGAAGATAAATGGCATTTATATAATGGCTGTCCATTGATAAAAGAAGGAGAAATTCTTAAGAATGACAAACTTTTAGATAGGTCAACAAGTTATCTATGTAACACTTGTGTACTTAGAGCTGCAACAGAAAAAGAAACAAAAAAAGAAGTAGTAACTCCACAAGCAGAAGGTGTAGTAGAGGCTACATTTAAATTTATAATGTATACTAAAGAAAATACTACAATGGTACTTGATACAGATAATCCATCTTCGTGGAGACCAGGAAAATATAATCCATTTAAATCTAGTGCAAAATAAAACCAAATAGGTTTTAAAGATAGGTGATGAGCTTGTACAAAAACAATGAAAGAGGTCTTACTTTATTAGAAATAATAGTAGCTGTATTTATATTGACTATAGTTTTAAGTATTTCTTATAAAGTATTTAATGGTATAACATCAGCAGTAAAAAAACAACAAATCATTACAGATGCTCAAGTAAATATTAATTTAATTAATAAATATTTAAATAGAGACTTAGAAAACTGTAAGGATGTAACAAAGAACAGTTCAGGTAGTGGTTATGAATACAATATAGAAACTCCAGAGAATACAGTAAAGTATGAAGTATCTATAGATACAAAAAACAATACAGGAGTATACTCTGTAACAAGAATTCAAGAAAATACCACTAATACTGAAGATGCACTTAGAGAAGAAATAATTTCTAATCAACCATTAGTTCAAAACAATAAAGAAATGAAGGAAATGCCATTTAAAATAGAAAAACAAGCTGATAAATCTATTTATACAGTAAGTGTATATTATAATGAATCAGCTCAAGAAGGCCAGAAAAGCAGTGATTTAAATAATAAGACTTATACATTTGATGTTATGTCAAGAATTGGGTAAATGGGAATTTATTTAAAAAATAAGTAGGTTGATAAAATATGAGTAAAAAGAGTAATGAAAAAGGATTTTCTTTAATTGAAGTATTAGTAGCTATGGCGATTATGGGAATTATATTATTTGCATTTTTTAATATTATCAATACTAATGAAAAGGCCAACACTAAAAATGAAGCAGATATAAGTTCCTTAAATTATGTTCAAAGTGAAATAGAGAACTTAAGAGAGAAAATAAAAAGTGGAACATTTGATTTTGACAGTCTGGATAAGCGAGAAGATGGAACAGTGGAATATGAAAAATTAATAGATAAATCAAACAAAGTCGTATATGATAAAGTACTTAACAAGGATGATGTGAGTTTATATGATACTCCATATAAAGAGATTACAACAGTAGAAGATAAAGACGGAAATATAATTGACAAGGAAAGTATTACAAACAAAGTAAAGGTTATTGTAGATGATAAAAGTGGTCAAATATACAAAATAACTGCAACGGGAAAAAGCATGAATGACTATTCAAGTAAAAAAGAAGTTAAAATTGTAACTGAAATATTTAAAGATAAATAATTTTACTTGGGGGTGAGATTTTGAGGAAGTATAATAAGATAAAAAACGAAAGAGGGGCGGCATTAGTTTTAGTTTTGGTTGTAGTAGCATTGCTTTCTATTGTTGGATTGACATTTTCAAATCAGATAGCTAATAGAATAAAATCTACAAAGACTACTAATGAGGGTATACAGGCCAAGTATCTAGCAGATACATGTGTGGAAAATAGTGTTGATAAAGCATATGAAAAATTGTATGATGAGCTTGAAAAAATAGATAATGAACTTAAAAGTGAAAATCAAGAAAAATCAATATCAAGGTCAGCATTAAGAAATATATCAAGTTTGGAACTTAATAATCAAGATGAGGAAAATCTTCCAGTGGAGAGACTTGGGTATATGAATAATATAAAGTTCTATTTAAATAAAGCTGCTCCAGATTTAGAAAAAGCTAGTATAGAGTTAAAAAAATTACAGGGTTTAAATATATTTGAGGATAGGGATATTGAAGATATAGCTGAAACTATTCTTTCACATAGAGATTCTACATTAAGAATTTGTAAGACTTATACTTCTGGAGATATCAGTAAAATAAATGAAAGTATTTTGGTTGGAGATATAGATTCAACTACATTACTTCAGGCAAAGTTAGTAAATAATGATATTCTTTTAAAAATGTTTTTAGAAGGAAATAAAGTTGAAAATGAACATTTAAATGGGACATTTTCATACACTTATAAAGCTTTAGATAGTATTTCTTTGGCAATGCAAAATATGATTGAATACAGACATACATTTCATATTGATGAACCAAAAGTAGAAATATATGATGGAATTCCAGATTCTCAACAATATTATGACTTAATACAAAATCCTATAATAAATGGGAAGAGATATGGTTGGAATAGTAACTGGGATACATTAGAAAACTTGTTAAAACTCTTACCAAATCAAACTGAAGGATTTAATGCTTTGAGGGTTCACTTGAGAAATAATGTAAGGAAATTTGAAAAATTAAGTGAGAATATATATAGTGGAAATAAAAATACAGCAGAAGATTTTTTGGAATATAAAGAGTTACTATATGAGATATCAGACCAATGTAATCAGTTAAAAAGTATGTCTTATGAGAAAATACCTGTTAAATATGATAATATGACTTTGATAACAACTTTTGATTATATACAAAATGAGCTTTTAGCGGAGATAAAATGTAGACTGAAGGAATTAAAACCTCAAGAAGTTGATAAAACAGAAGATGCTACTATAAAAATACCTTTTTATAAAGCTGACTACGACATGACGAAAGAAAGCTGGCCAGAATTAAAAGAAAATGGCTCAGGGGCAGAGTTAAGTTTAGTAGTAACTGGTGATAAAGATGGAATAAAAGAGGTAGAAGTTAAAGATGGACAAAAAAATATTCTTGGATTAGGTGTTGAAGAAAACTCAAATTCAAAATATGAAGTTGAAGCTAAAGTTAAATTTAATATAAATGTAGATTCAAATATATTAGATAATTATGACATAAAAGATAAAATTTCAATTAGTCATGACATAAGTTCGTACAAAAAAGTAAACTAAACACAAAACTATAACTTAGTATAAACTAATAAGTAATAAAATGACTTTGTATGTTTATTACTAAAAAAGTAAGTAAATTAATAAAAGATATGGAGAATAAATATTATGTATATTTATGATTTATTAGAGCAAGCAATAAGTTTAAATGCATCAGATATACACATAACAGTTGGTACAAATCCTGTAGCTAGAGTAAAAGGTGGATTTGTAAAGCTAAGTGAACAAATCTTGACACCAGAGATAACGATGCAAATGGCAAAAGACATAGCAGGGGAATCTATGTTTAAAGTAATAGAAGAACATGGAGAAGCTGATTTTTCAGCTTCTCTAAAAACTGGAGAAAGATTTAGGGTAAACTCCTATAGACAAAAAGGAAATTATGCAATAGCAATAAGAACTATAACAGCAGAAATACCAACTTTTGAGAAACTAGGACTTCCAGAAAACATAAAATCTTTTACTGAAAGACATAAAGGATTGGTTTTAGTTACAGGACCTACAGGAAGTGGTAAAAGTACAACACTTGCAAGTATGATAAATATAATAAATGAAACGCAACAAAAACATATAATTACACTAGAAGACCCAATAGAGTATGTCCATCACCACAAACAAAGTTTAGTAAACCAAAGAGAAGTAGGAACTGATACAGAAAGTTTTCACTCAGCTCTTAGAGCTATTTTACGTCAAGACCCAGATGTAATACTAATAGGGGAAATGAGAGACCCTGAGACTGTGTCAATAGCGTTAACAGCCGCAGAAACAGGACATCTAGTATTTTCAACACTACATACAGTTGGTGCTGCTAAGACAATAGACAGAATAGTGGACATGTTCCAGCCAGCCCAACAACAACAAATAAAAACTCAATTGTCTACAGTGTGTGAAGGGGTAGTATCACAACAATTACTTCCTACATCAGATGGGAAGGGTAGGATAGCTGCAATTGAATTGATGTTTGCAACACCAGCAATAAAAAACCTAATAAGAGAAGGAAAAACATATCAAATTCCAAATATGATACAAACTGGAGTTAAAGCAGGTATGAAAACTATGGATCAAGATTTAATGGAACTTTATAAAAATGGAAAGATTACAAAAGATATGGCACTTAGTAGATGTACTGACCAAGAATTTATGACTAGAATGATAGGTGGAGTAAGTTATAATGGAAATTATAGTCGTTAATTTATATGTATTTGTAGTTGGGCTAGTATTTGGAAGTTTCTTTAATGTTTGTATTTTTAGGATTCCAGAAGGTATATCTATCTCTAGTCCACCATCTCATTGTATGAGTTGCAATACTAGATTAAAGCCTATGGACTTAATACCAGTTTTTAGCTATTTAATGAGTGGGAGAAAATGCAGATATTGTGGTGAGAAAATTTCTAGTAGATATGCTATAGTAGAGTTAATTACAGGAATTTTATTTTTAACAGTATTTATGGTTTATGGAATATCCATATCAACTATTTATTATTTGGTTCTTGTATCTTTATTAATTGTAATAACATTTATAGATATTGACCACTTTATAATACCAGATAGGATACTAGTTTTTGGGGCTATATTTGCTATAATTTTTAATCTTCTACTAAAAGAAGTTTCAATTAAAGATTCTATTATAGGTGCTTTTGTATGTGGAGGAAGCGTTTGGCTTATAGTAGTTCTAATTGAATTCATAATAAAAAAAGAATGCATGGGTGGAGGAGATATTAAACTATTCGCAATGTTAGGCTTATATATGGGTGCTAAAAATGGTCTTTTAACAGCTTTACTGAGTGTTTATGTAGGAGCAGTATATGGAATTTGTGTGATAGTTTTGAGCAAGATAAAGGGAAAGAAATACAATTCTGTTATACCTTATGGGCCATTTATATCAATTGGAGCATTAATAACAATTTTATTTGGAAGACAATTACTTGAATTTTACTTTTCTATACTTATGTAGAGGATAGTTAAGTTTAATGTAATTTTAATTTTTATAAAAGTGAATTAAAGTAATCAATAAGGACAATATTATTATTAACCCTACTACATAGTACTGTAGACTATGGAGTATATAATAATAATTTCCTTATTTTTTGCATATTTGATAAATAAATCCTTATATATTTTTTGTGATGGATTAAAGAAAAGTTCGTATAATATGCTTTTTATTTACATAGTAACTGTAGTTTTATCTGTATTAATATATCTAAAATTTGGGATTAGTACAGAATGTGTACAATATATAGTATTGATTCCATTTTTAATAATTATATCTATTATAGACTACTACACAATATATGTATATGATATAACAATAGTTAGTGGTATAATAGTTCAAGGTGTAATTTTTTTAATCTTTTGCAATATAGTGCAAATTGACTATATAAGTCATATATTTGGACTGGCAATAGGTTTTATTATACCTTATATTATTGCTAAATTTACAAAAGGATTAGGCTATGGAGATGTAGGTCTCTATAGCTTATGTTGCTTTGCATTGGGAAATAACTATGGATTTTATGTGATAATTTTATCATTTATTTTAGCATTTTTATTTTTTGTTATTTTATATGTAATTAAAATTTTTAAAAATATAAATATCAAAAAACAAATTCCTTTTACACCATTTATTTCTCTAGCGACAATTATAATAATATTTACAGAGTATAATATATTTGATTTTTATTATAGTTTGTTATATAAATTTCTATAACAGGAGGTAAAAAATGTACGTAGTAGTAGGGTTAGGAAATCCAGGAAAAAAATACGAAAAGACTAGACATAACGTTGGATTTGATGTCATAGATATTCTTGCAAAAGAATACAACATTAGTGTTACTAAAATAAAACACAAAGCTTTAATTGGCGAAGGTAGAGTAGGTGCTGAAAAAGTATTACTAGTAAAACCACAAACTTATATGAATTTAAGTGGAGAAACATTAATAGATATATATAAATATTATAAGGTAGATTTAAATAATATAGTAGTAGTGTATGATGATATAGATTTAGATGTTGGAAAGATACGCATAAGAAAAAAAGGAAGTGGTGGTACTCATAATGGAATGAAATCTATAACGAAGTGCTTAGGTTCAAATGATTTCCCAAGAGTAAGAGTAGGTGTATCTAAGCCAGAAGTTGGCCAAGACTTAGCAGATTTTGTACTTTCTAGATTTAGAAAAGAAGAATCTGATAATATAAATGAAGCACTAGAAAAAGCGGCGTGTGCTGTTGACTCAATAATAAGAGAAAATATAGACATGTCTATGAACAAATACAATGGATAGTGAGAGGGAGATTTAAATGAATGATGTTTTTTTATATCCTTTGCAGAACTCAAAAGAGTATAAAGATATAATAAACTGCATAAAAAATACAAAAGGCTCATTATTGGTTAATGGACTTTTACCAGTACAAAAACCTCATATATCATATTCTATGTTTAATGATTTGTCACGACAAATGATTTTTATCACAAGTAGTGATTTAGAAGCAAAAAAAGTATATGAAGATTTAAATTTTTATGTTGGAGATAAGGTCGAATATTTAGGGTTTCAAGATATTTACTTTTATCATTTAGATGCAAAGGACAGAAACGAAGAAGCAAAAAAATTAAAGGTGTTGTTAAAACTAGCAAAGAAAGAAAAAATAATTTTAGTGACTTCTATTGAAGCCGTTCTAAGAAAATATATACCAAAACAAGTTTTACTTGATAGTGTGTCTCATTACAAAGTGGGGGATAGTTTAGATTTAGAAAAATTAACTGAGAAGTTAGTTTCCTTAGGATATGAAAGAGTTTCAAAAATAGAGGGGTTTGGTCAATTTAGTATAAGAGGTGGAATTATTGATGTGTTCTCGCTTGAGTATACAAATCCGATTCGTATGGAATTATTTGATGATGAGATAGATTCCATACGAACTTTTGACGTATTTTCTCAAAAATCAATTGATAAATTACAACAATTCTCTATAACCCCTTCAAGAGAATTTATTTATCCAGAAAAAACTACAGATGCATTAGTTAGATTAAAAAAAGAAACAACTAAAAATACTGATGAAGGAACCTTTCAAAATATAGAATATATATCAAGTAAGACCTATTTTGAAGGTGTAGAAAACTATATAGATTATATCTATCCAGAAGAAAACAAAAGTATATTTACTTATCTAGCAGATGATGCAATAGTATTTATCAATGATATAACAAGACTTAAGGAAAGATGTGAAAATTACTTAAATGAGTTTAGAGAAAATTACAAATTAAACCTTGAAAGAGGTTTAGCTATTAAAAATCAAGGAAAACTATTATACCACTATACAGATTTAGAGTACCTAGTAAAAGACAAGTCTGTAGTCTTAAATTCACTATTACCAAAGTCTATAAATAACTTTTCTGTAAAATCCATAATAAATTTTGAAAGTAGAGAAGTACCTACATTTAATGGAAAAGTAGACTTACTTGTAGAAGAATTAAATCGGCTGAAATACAATGGCTATAAAATAATTTTGGCTACAAATACATTGGAAAGAGCAAATAAATTAGGAAAAGATTTATTGGATAAAGGCTTAGAAACAACTGTTTCTAAAGATAGAGATATTGAAATTAAATCTTCTCAAATTGTAATTGTACCTGCACATATAAATAGTGGTTTTCAGTATAAATCCATAAAATTTGTTGTTATAACAGATAATGAAATGATAGGGGTCTATAAGAGAGCCTCTAAGACTAGTAATAAAAAAGCCAAAAAAGGAAAGAAGATAGAGTCATTTTTAGATTTAAGCGTTGGAGATTATGTAGTACATGAAAATAGTGGTGTAGGTAGATACACAGGAATTGAACAGATTACAGTTAACGCCATCAAAAAAGATTACATGAAAATAGTTTACCAAGGTGGAGATAATTTATATGTACCAATAGATCAGATGGATAAAGTACAAAAATATATTGGTGCAGAGGTAGAAAAAGTTAAGTTAAATAAGCTTGGAACAAATGAGTGGACAAAGGCAAAGGCAAAAGTCAAAAAAGAAATTGAAGATATGACAAAAGACTTAATTGAACTCTATGCAAAACGTGAAAAGATACAAGGGTATAAGTTTTCAAAAGATACACCTTGGCAGGCAGAGTTTGAATCCTTGTTTCCATATCAAGAAACAGAAGACCAATTAAAAGCAATAGAGGAAACTAAACATGATATGGAATCAAGTAAAGTAATGGATAGACTTGTTTGTGGAGATGTTGGCTATGGAAAAACAGAAGTAGCAATTAGAAGTATTTTTAAGGCATGTATGGACCAAAAGCAGGTTGCAGTATTAGTACCAACAACGATACTGGCTCAACAGCATTACAATACATTTAAAGAAAGGTTTGAAAATTATCCTTTGAGAGTGGAAGTTTTGAGTAGATTCAAGACTCCAAAGCAACAAAAGCAGATTATTGAAGATGCTAAAAAAGGGTTAGTAGATATTTTAATTGGTACTCATAGAATAATATCTAAAGATATAAATTTACCAAACTTGGGTCTTGTAGTTATTGATGAGGAACAAAGATTTGGTGTAAAACACAAAGAAGCTTTAAAGAAAATTAAATCTACAGTAGATGTTCTTACACTTTCAGCAACTCCTATACCAAGAACTCTACATATGTCTTTAAGTGGGATAAGAGATATGAGTGTTATAGAAGAACCCCCGCAAGAAAGACATCCTGTAATAACGTATGTTACTGAGAGTAAGGAAAGCGTAATTCAAGATGAAATAGAAAGAGAATTAAGCAGAGGTGGACAGGTATTCTTCGTATACAATCGAGTTGAACATATTGAAGAAATGGCAAGTATGATTCAAAAGCTTGTGCCAGATGCTAGAGTAGCTGTTGCACATGGAAGAATGACTTCTAAATCACTAGAAAATATAATCTTAGGATTTTTAAATAAAGACTATGATGTGCTAGTGTGTACTACAATAATAGAAACAGGTATGGATATATCCAATGCAAATACCATGATTATATACGATGCAGATAAAATGGGATTAGCTCAGTTATATCAGTTAAGAGGTAGGGTTGGAAGAAGTTCCAGACAAGGATATGCATATCTCATGTATGAAAAAGATAAGACTTTAAGTGAAATAGCAGAAAAAAGATTAAAGGCTATTAGGGAATTTACAGAATTTGGATCAGGCTTTAAAATAGCTATGAGAGACCTTGAAATCAGAGGGGCTGGAAATATTTTAGGTTCTCAACAACATGGTCATATGGCAGTCATAGGTTATGATTTATATGTCAAAATGCTTAATGATGCAATCAAAAAGGTTAAAGGTGAGCCTATTGTTGAGGAAATTGATGTTGAAATAGATTTAAGTGTAAATGCATATATTCCAGACAATTATATTAAGGATGAATTGATTAAGATTGAAATGTATAAGAAGATTGCTTCTATTGAAAATAGGGAAGATATGTTGGATATACAAGAAGAACTTGAAGATAGATTCTCTGATATACCTAAACCAGTACAAACACTACTTACAATAGCTTATATAAAATCATTGTGTAAGATATTAAAAATAGAAAAAATTAGACAAGTGAAAGATGAAATATTATTAGTTCCAATAACAAAGTATAGAACTAAACAAAAAATAGGTTATAATATAGTTACAGAATTAGAAGAACTGTTAGAAAAAATGTGCAAGGTAAAATAACTTGTAAATTTAAGAAGGGATGTTTTAAATTTGAAAAAAGTAATAACGTTAGTAATAGCTATGATAGTTGTAGTATCAATAACAGCTTGTAGCGCAAGCACAGATGGAACTGTAGCAACAGTAAATGGTACAAAAATATCATCAGATGAATTTAAAAAAACTATAGCTCTTTATAAAGATTCTATGGAACAAACTTATGGAAAAGACATTTGGGACAAAGAAGTTGAAAAAGGAGTAAAGTATAAGGACAAGTTTAAAGACTTAATTCTTGAACAACTTATAACTACAGAAGTCATATATTCACAAGCTAAAAAAGATAACTTACTTCCTAAAAAAGAAGATGTTGAAAAAAGTTTTAAAGATTTAAAAGACGCTATGAGTAAAGATGAAAATTATAAAAAACAACTTGAAAAATTAGGTATAGATGATACATTTTTAAAAGACCAACAAGAAAAAGATTTAGCTATGCAAAACTATCAAGCTAATTTTACTAAAGAAACTAAAATATCAGATGAAGAAATGAAAAAATACTATGATACACATAAAGATGAATTCAAAAAAGATGAAGTAGAAGCTTCTCATATTTTATTAAAAACAGTAGATGATAACAATAAGCCACTTTCAGAAGCGAAGAAGGCAGAAGCCAAGAAAAAAGCTGAAGAAGCCCTTAAAGAAGTTAAATCAGGTGAAGATTTTGCAAAGGTTGCAAAGAAATATTCACAAGATGCTTCAGCAAGTGATGGTGGTAAATTAGGATTCTTCTCAAGAGGTCAAATGGTAGCTGAATTTGAAGAAGCAGCGTTTTCTATGAAAAAGGGTGAAATATCTAACTTAGTTGAAACTCAATATGGATACCATATAATTAAAGTAACAGACAAAGTAAATGAACAAACACCATTTGAAGATTCTAAAGAAACTATAAAAGAGCAATTATTAAAAAATAAATATCAAGAGAAAATAGAAAAATTAACTAAAGAAGCTAAAGTAGAAAAAGATGAAAAAGTAATAAATACAATCACAATATAAAAACTAAAAAAATAGTAATATGCTTAAAAAAGCTATATCTGGAGAAGATATAGCTTTTTTTGTATATTTTTCTTAACAATGGTAAAAATAAACTTAAAGTAATTTATGGAGGGATTAAAAAATATGAAAGCAACAGGTATAGTTAGAAGAATAGATGATCTTGGAAGGGTAGTTATCCCAAAGGAGATAAGAAAGACATTAAGAATTAGAGAAGGAGATCCTTTAGAGATATTCACAGCAAAAGATGGAGAAGTCATACTTAAAAAATACTCTCCAATAGGAGAATTAAATGAATTCTCTCAGGAATATGCTGAAACATTAGCAGAAGTACTAGGATATGGTGTATTAATAACAGATTTAGATTCTATAATAGCTGTATCTAAACTTCCTAAAAAAGATTATAAAGAAAAAAGTATAAGTGATGAGTTAGAAGCAATAATAAGTGAAAGAACAGTAAAATACTCAAAAGATAAAAATATTTTACCTTTATTTAAAGAAGACCAAAAGGAATATATTAGTCAAGTTATTATGCCTATAATTAGTGCATCTGGTGACTGTATAGGTTCGATTGTAGTTGTTTCAAAAGATAAAGATACAATTGCAGAAAGTGAAGAAAAATCTTTAAAAATAGCTGCTAACTTTTTAGGAAAACAAGTTCAATAATTTTATCATAAAGACCTTTTACGTGAAGGTCTTTTGAAGTTTTTGTTTAAAATATTGAATATAGCATTAAAAATATGGTATATTAAAGTTTGTTATATAAACAGTATGGAGGTTATGTTATGAACAATAACAAAAACAAAGACTCCTTTTTAAAAGGAGCCCTTATACTTGGGCTAGCAGGTGTAATTGTAAAAATAATGGGTGGATTTTTTAGAATTCCCCTTGGAAACATGATTGGTTCAGAAGGAATGGGATACTATCAGGCTGCTTATCCTGTGTACACTCTATTTTTAACATTAGCTACTGCTGGATTCCCAACAGCTGTGGCAAAGTTGGTTTCGGAAAAAGTTGCCATTGGAAATTATAAAGGTGCAAATAAGATATTTAAAGTATCACATACAGTTTTATTTATAACTGGTATAATATCATTTTGTATATTGTTTTTTGGAGCCGACTACATAGTAACAAACATAATGAAAAATCCTGGTGCATTGTACTCTATGAAAGCTATTGCTCCAGCTTTATTATTTGTTCCAGCAATGTCAGCATATAGAGGATATTTCCAAGGGAGACAAGACATGACTAAGATTGCTGTGTCTCAAGTTGCAGAGCAATTTTTTAGAGTTGTATTAGGTCTTACTTTGGCTTACCTACTTATGAAAAGCTTTGGGCAAACTTTAGGAGCAGCGGGTGCTATATCAGGAGCTACAATAGGTTCAGTAGCATCTATGGTTTATCTGATGTTTGCTTATATGTTAGGAAGAAGAGAACGTAGAGCTGAGATAGATGCGAGTCAAAGGTTTAAGGATGAACAAGTTTCTTATATCTTTAAAAAGCTTTTAACAGTTGCTATTCCGATAACAATAGGTGCATCAGTAATGCCACTTGTAAATATGATAGATAATGTTATTGTAATAAGAAGACTTATGGAAGCAGGCTTTACATATAAAGTAGCAAATTCAATGTTTGGTCAATTGACAGGTATGGCAATGGCAACAATAAATTTACCAGCCGTTATAACAACTGCAATGAGTATGAGCTTAGTTCCAGCTATTTCTAAAGCATATGCATTAGGTAATAAATCAAAGGCTAGAAAAGATACTAAAAGTGCTGTTAAGGTGACTTTACTTATAGTATTACCTTGTGCGTTTGGTATGGCATCATTAGCGATACCAATAATGGGTCTTTTATTTCCACATGAGCCATCATCTGTAGGAACTATCTTGTTTACTCTTACTCCATGTGTACTGTTCTTAGGATTAATACAAACATTGACTGGTATAATTCAAGGAATGGGAAAACCAATAGTTCCTGTAATTGCTTTATGTGTGGGTATGTTATGTAAGATTGTTATAAGTTATACATTGACAGGTATTCCAGATATTAATGTATTAGGTTCAGCTTTTGGAACAGTTACAGCATACTTTGTGGCAGCTATGATTAACTTATTATATGTTAAGAAATATATGAATGTAAAATTTCCTAAGAAGGAATTTATAATAAAACCATTTATAACAGTTATGACAATGTTTATAATGGTTAAATTGAGTTATGGTGCTTTAGTTGGATTATTGGGTAATAGTATATCTACAATAATCGCAATAGGTGTTGGTGGTATTGTATATGTAGTAGTTATACTTGGAATAGGCGGAATTAAAAAAGAAGAGATACTAACTATGCCAAAAGGTGATAAATTATATAAATTGTTAAAAAAAGTTAAACTTATAAGATAATATAGGAATATATATGCAAATAAAGGAAATACTATACAAATAGTAAAGCTCCTTATTTGTATAACAATACAAAAATAAAGTGAAATTTGCTAATGGGAGTGATGTTATGGGTAAGATAAGTATTGTAGGGCTTGGACCAGGAGACTATTCTCTTATAAGTCAAGGTGTACTGGAATCTTTAAAAAATAGCCCTAGAGTCTTTTTTAGAACAGAGAAACATCCGATAATTGATAAGCTTAAAGAAACTATACAATACACTTCTTTAGATTACTTTTATGAAAATGAGGAAAACTTTGAGAGTGTTTACTTAAAAATATCTGAATTTATTATAGAAGAATCTACAAAAGGTGACTTAGTATATGCGGTTCCTGGTCATCCAAGGGTCGCAGAAAAGACTGTAAGTATAATAGAGAGACTTGCCAATGAAAAGCACATAAAAGTGGAGATAGTACCTTCTATGAGCTTTGTAGACGCTATGTTTAACTATTTAGCTATAGACCCATCTGATGGATTTAAATTGATAGATGCTTTTGAGATAGAAAACTCATATATAGATTTAGATACAAGTATGATAATAACTCAAGTGTATGATAAATTTATAGCATCAAATGTAAAGTTAAAACTTATGGAATATTATGATTATAATCAAGAAATATGTATAGTAAATGGAGCAGGTGTCAAAGATTTAGAAAGTAAAAAGTTTATAAAATTATGTGAATTAGACAGAAATGAAAACTTTTTTGACTATTTAACTAGCTTATATATACCCAAAAGTTCTAAAAAGATGTATAATACAGTACATGACTTAGAAATAATAGTTAATACATTAAGAAGCCCATCTGGATGTGAATGGGATAAAAAACAAACACATCAATCATTAAAAAATTCTGTTATAGAGGAAGCATATGAACTTTGTAATGCAATTGATAATAATGATATAGATGAAATGGTAGAAGAGCTAGGAGACGTTCTTTTACAAGTTATATTCCATTGTCAGATAGGTAATGAGGAGGGCTACTTCGATTTAAAAGAAGTGGTAAATGGTATATGCAAAAAATTAATTCATAGACATCCTCATATATTTAATGGTGTAAAATTAGATATGTCTAAGTTTGAAAAAACTTGGGAAGAGTTAAAGAAAGAAGAAAAAGGCGAAAGCACTGTAACAGATGGCCTTAGAAGAATACCAAAACATTTACCAGCTCTTATGAAGGCTAGTAAAGTTCAACATAAAGCAGCTCTTGTTGGCTTTGATTGGGACAATGTAGAAGATGTATTTAAAAAAATTGAAGAAGAATATCAGGAATTACTTGACGAACACAGGGTCGGGAATATAAAATACATAAAGGAAGAACTAGGCGATTTATTATTTTCGATAGTAAATCTAGCTAGATTTTTAGACATAGACTCAGGAGAAGCCTTGAACTGTACTACAGATAAATTCATAAATAGATTTGAGTTTGTAGAAAAAAGTGCAATGAATTTAAATAGGAAATTAGAAGACATGACACTTGAAGAGATGGATGAATTTTGGAATCAGGCTAAAAAACAATAAAATTGTGGAAGGAAATTTGTCAAAAATCTAGAACTTTTATCAGAAAGATAGGAGTCTATATTATAAACATTTTTAGGAGGTAAATATCGTGAATAAAGCTGAATTAGTATCAAAGATGGCAGAAAAAAGTGGATTAACAAAGAAGGAAGCAGAGGCTGCGTTAAACGCATTTATGAGTTCTGTTCAAGATGCACTAGTAAATAATGAAAAAGTTCAATTAGTTGGATTTGGAACATTTGAGACAAGAGAAAGAGCTGCTAGACAAGGAAGAAATCCAAGAGATCCAGAGCAAATTATAGATATACCAGCTTCTAAAGCACCAGTTTTCAAAGCTGGAAAAGGATTAAAGGATACAATAAATGGATAATTAGAAATCTTGTGAAAAAGTGTGGATAAATTTACCACACTTTTTCTATAGAGCTAAGGAAGGTGATAATTATGAGATTAGATAAGTTTTTAAAAGTATCTAGGATTATAAAGAGAAGAACTGTTGCTAAAGATGCATGTGATAAAGGAATTGTCACTATAAATGGAAAAGTCGCTAAATCTTCTTCAGAAGTGAATATTGGAGATACACTAGAAATACAATTTGGAGAGAAGAAGATGAAGTTTAAGATAAATGAAGTAAGAGAGCATGTATTAAAAAATGATGCAAAAGAAATGTACGAAATTTTAGAATAAAATTAATAGTCCTCTAGTATATTAATAGTAGTATTAGTGAAATATTTACTGGGGGGATATTATGGAACAGAACATAACTTTGAAAGATAGATCAAAGCTGGTTATTTCAGGAGTTGAGCACATATATTCTTTTAATGATAAAAGAGTAGAGCTTAAAACTTCTGTTGGTGAGATGGTAATTGAAGGCGAAAACCTAGATATGAGCAAGCTAAGTATAGACGAAAATATAATTAGCATAGATGGAACTATAAATTCTATGGTATATGCAAAGCCTAAAAAGCCACAAGAAAGTTTTTTGAAAAAGGTATTTAGATAGATGATACCTTTTACTCAAGATGTAAGTATTTTCTACGCTACTATTTATGGTGGAATACTCATAGGAGTGTTGTTTGATTTTTATAGAAGCCTGAGAGGGAGTTTTAAATTCATCAATTATTTTGCAATAATTTTTGATGTATTATTTTGGTTTCTAGCAACCATTATAATATTTATAACAATAAACCTTACAGAGTTTTTTAATTTAAGATATTACCATTTTGTGGCTTTGTTTATTGGTTTTATTTTATACTATAACACCATAAGTAAAATTGTTTTATCAATTATCAATAAAATAATTCGTTTTGTGAGGAATTCTTTTAAAAAAGTTACATACTACATAGTCAGTTTTTTAAACAATTTGTATTACGTTATAATCTATTCACTACACCTACTATTTGATATTATATTTTATATACCAAACATATTTATAGCAACAAAAAAAAGTATAAAGAGAAAATCAAATAAAAAATCAAAAAACAAGAAAAAATCAAAATCTAAGAAAAAAACTAAAACTAAAAAAAGGGTGTAGGAAAAATGAACTTAAGAAAAAAATTTTCAGGACAAATTATTGTTATCAGTTTATTTTTAGGAATATCAATTTTTAGTATAATGACAGGATTTGTATTTGAGTACGAAAAAGCTAAAGAATATAAAACAGAAATAGCAAGTCTAAATAAACAATTAAAAAAGACTGAAATACAAATAAACAGCTTAAAGAAAGATGAAAAATCATATGAAGGAGACTTAGAAGAAATAGCTAGAAAAAGGTTAAACATGGTAAAACCTAATGAAACCGTTTATGTAGATATAAATCGTTGATTAAAAGTTGCCAATAAGTCTACGAGTATTGATTTTAAAATTTAAGATTGAATAAAAAAGTCATTCAGTTTAAGGATGACTTTTTTATTTTGATTTAAGGAGGAATTTTATAATGAAAATAGGAGCTATTGATATTGGAACAAACTCAATGAGATTGTTGATAGTAGATTATGTGGATGGAAAACTTATAAATAGAAAAAAATTTGTTAACACAACTAGAATTGGGCAAGGTGTAGATAGCAAGGGATATATAAAGGAAGATGCGATTCAAAGAAATATAGAAGCATTAAAAGAATTCTCTGACAAGTGTAATGATGAAAAATGTGAAAATATTTATTGTATGGGGACATCTGCTCTTAGAGATAGTAAAAATGGAGATTATTTTGTTAAACTAGCAAAAGAAGAGGCTGGTATTGATGTTGACATAGTTACAGGGATAGAAGAATCAAATTTGGGCTTTAAAGGTGTTTTAGAAGGCATACAAGAAGATAATGATATTATTGTTATAGATATTGGAGGAGGCTCAACAGAATTTATTATAGGTGATTCAGATGGAATTAAATTTAATAAAAGTGAAAATGTAGGAGCTCTTAGAATGACAGAAAAATTTTTAAAACACGATATCATTGAAAATGAAGAGTTTGAAGCTATGAGTTCATTTATATATAACGAAATCAGTGAGACTTTAAATTACATAAAAGAAAAGGGATTAAAAACTCTTATAGGTATAGGAGGTACAATCACATCATTGTCAGCAATGAATCAAGAATTAGAAATTTACTCTATGGAAAAAATACATAACAGTAAGATATGCAAAAAAGAAATAGAAGAAATTCTACAAAAATTAATAAAGATGACATTAAGTGATAAAAAGAACTTAAAAGGGCTACAAGAAAAACGTGCGGATATTATAACTGCTGGTGTAAAAATATTGAATATAATAATGGAAAAATTAGAAATAGAAGAAATAACCGTAAGTGAATACGATAATTTGGAAGGCTTAATATGTCAAAAGTCAAAAAAAATGTATTAATATTTTTTGATATTTGGAACCGATTATGACAAAAAAAATTACTCCTCTTTGTTACAATTCTTAATATAAACAAAAGAGGAGGTTTTTTTATGCAAAGAAGTGTAGCAGTTGTAAAGAACAAAACTGTAAAACCAAATGTCATAAAATTAATAAGCGGATATATTGATTTTACTACAGTGTCATTCGCTGTAATGGGATTTTTACTTAGTAGGTCTATCATAGTAGACTCTGTAGCTCCTTTAGGGATTGCCTTTTTTATATGTGCATCAAAGATTGATAAGTACAAGATACCTGTATTTATATCAGCATTAATAGGGATATTGTTATCATTCAATGATTTTGGAAATGTAGCAAAATATGCTGTGTGCCTTACAATATTTATGGCATTAAATAAGAAACTAAAACTATTAGATTCAATTGCTAAAGTGGCGTTTATAGGTGCAATGGTATTACTTCCAATTTCCATGGGACAAGCGTTCTTTTCTGATAGGTGTGTGTATAATCTGCTTGTTGCAGGTGTAGAAGCAATAATAATGTTTATATCTATATATGTATTTTCTTATGGTATAGGTTTAATGGCCAATGTAAACAATAGGATGTCTGTACGGACAGAAGAAGCCATATCAATAAGTTTACTGCTAACCTTTAGTATAATGGGGATAGGAGATATATCTTTATTTGGAATATCGATAAGGACCATTTTGTCAACAGTATTGATATTACTGACCTCAATAGTAGGTGGAGCTACCATGGGAGCATCTAGTGGTGTAATTATTGGAGTGGCATCTATTTTAAATAATATGACATCAGCTATTTATATGGGTATATATTCTTTTTCAGGATTAATAAGTGGTGCATTTAATAAAATAAATAAATATTTCTGTATATTAGGATATATTCTAAGTTGGACAATAATATACCTATATACTTCTGGTATTACTTCAAATATGATGCAACTAAGAGATATATTGTTAGGATGCTTGATAGTGATTGTGTTGCCAGAAAGGTTATTCAATAAGATTGAAAAATTAATAAAAAGTAATGTAGCTTCAAATGAAATTGTATACGATTATATTATGAGAAGCAAAAACTTAACGAATAGCCGATTAAACAGTATCTATAAAACCTATGATGACCTTGCAGATACATTTGACAAGATAAGAGAAAAGGATAAGGTGCTAGACCAAAGAGACATAGCTAATGTAATAGATATGATTCATAATGATGAATGTAAAAGTTGTAGTATGAGAAGAATGTGTTGGGAATCAAGATTTAATCATACATACACTATGATATATAATATTCTTGAAAAAATTGAAGAGAAAGGAGAATTAAGTGTAAACGATATACCTAAAAACTTTAGAAAGGAATGTATGAAGCCAGAGTCAATAGTGAAAATATCAAATCACTATTATAAAATGTTTGTATTAGATTATGATTGGAGTGTGAAGTTTTCAGAAAGTAGAAAATTAATAGCAAATCAGATAAGGAGTATTTCAAAATCAATTAAATCGCTGTCTCAGGATTTAGAGGGCGATATAATGTTAGATATAGAGAAAGAAAAAAATATATATGAACAATTAGAGAGATATGATATAACTGTTGATAAAGTAAGTTACTTAACAAAGAGTAACAGCGAGTTTGAAATATCAATAGAAAAGAAAACTTGCAATGATGGTTGCATGTGTGAAAATAAAATTGTAGATATAATTTCAGACCTAGTAGGAGAAAATATGTCTGTTAGAAAAATAGGATGTCACTGTTTAGGAGGTAAATGTAAAGCGACATTTGTTAAGTCTCAAAAATATAAGGCTGTTACAGAAGTTTCAGCAATGTCAAGGGATGGACATATCCTTTGTGGAGATAATTACACATATATGGAGATAAATGATGGCAAATATATGATGGCTATAAGCGATGGTATGGGAAAAGGTAAAAAAGCTTATGAAGAGTCTTCTGCTACTATTGATATACTAGAAAAAATGATAGATGCAAAGATTAAAGATGAAATAGTTATAGATACTATAAATAATATGTTGTTATTAAAGTCTTCAGAAGAAATGTTTTCAACTCTCGACTTAGGTATTTTAGATTTAAAACGAGGGAGTTTAGAAACTATAAAGATGGGAGCATGTTCTACCTATATAAAAAGAGAGGATGGAGAAGTTGATTTAATATCATCATCATCTTTACCTGTGGGTATATTGTCAGATGTAAAGATTGATAGAAAAAATGTAAAAGTTAAGGAAGGGGACTATGTTATAATGGTTTCTGATGGAATTGTAGATGCAGGAAGAAATAACAATTTAGGTGATAATTGGTTAATATATTTCTTAAAAAACATAGAAACTACTAATCCAAAAGAAATTTCAAATTTAATATTAGATAGAGCATTGGAGTTACAAGCGTTACAAATCGAAGATGACATGACTGTTCTAGTTACAAAAATATGTACAAAATAAACTTTATAAATTTCTGTGTATAATATGTGGATAACTTGTGTATAATGTGTTAATAGACTTTTGAAAAAAGTAAAGTTATTAACAAAAAAAACGTATAAATCAACAAAATTTGTTGATAAGTATGGCATAAATGTTAATAAAATGTAAAAAAAGAAAAAACAAAAGCTATTATCAAAAGAGATTCATGTTGAAATAACTAAATTTCTAAGCAAGTAAAGCCTGTGAATATGTTGATTATTATGTGGATAACTATTAATTCGATATTTATTTATATAGTATGAATAATTGAATAATATATCTAAAAAAAGCCATCCTATTATTAAGTAAACTTATTGAAAGGATGGCTTTTTATGAATAGGAAATTGTGCAAAGCAATAATACCTTTATTTATCTCTATTTTTTGCATGTTAATAATAAGTATAAAAGCTGACCAAGGATATCAAAAAAATAATGATAGAGCAATTACTGTCATGAATAATGATACTGAAGATGATGCTGAAAAAAAACAAGAAATAGATTATGAAAAAACATGTTGGAATTTACAGTCTCTATTTAAAAGTGATGACCAATGGAAAAAAGAACTTAAGAGTTTTAATAAAGATACAAAAGAACTTAAAAATTACATAGGTAAAGTTACAAAGTCACCAACGCATTTGTCTTTTGCGTTAGATATCAAAGAGAAACTTGATATAAGATTAAATAAACTTTCTGCTTATGTAAAATTAAAACAAGATACTAATAAAAATTCATATAAATATTTAGATATGAGTGATAGTATGGGTAAATCTTATGGAGACTATATGGGGATTTGCTCAGATTTAGAGTTAGAGATATTAAAATTATCAAATAGAGATTATAAGAAGATTATTTCAAATAAAAATATAAATAGAAAATATGGTGTGTATTTAAGAGATATAAGAAGAAATAAAGTACATTATTTGGACGATAAATCAGAAGATATTCTAAGTAAGGTGTCTTCAATAAGTAGTCTTCCAAGTCAAGTGTATGAGTTATTTAGAAATATGGATAGAAAAACTAATTTGACACCAGCTCAATATGCAAGTGAACTGGAATCGCCAGATAGAGAAAATAGAAAAAAAGCTTATCAAGACGAACTCATTACTTATAATGATAATATAAATACAATTGCGGGCTTGATTACTGGCCAAGTTAAAAAGAATATATTTTATTCTCAAGAAAGAGGTTATGAGTCGTCTTTAGAAATGTATTTAGAATCTGATAATGTAGATGAAAAAGTATACAATAATTTAATAAGAACTGTAAACAGTAATATGGATAGTTTACACAAATATATAGATTTAAGAAAAAAAGTCTTAAAGTTGGATAAGGTTCATTCATATGATATGTCTGTACCTATAGTTAAGGCTGTTGATAGTAATATTAACTATGAAAAAGCTCAGAGTATAGTATATTCAGCATTATCACCTTTGGGAAAAGAATACAATGATGTAGTATACAAAGCGTTTAATGAAAAATGGATAGATGTTTATTCACATGAAAATAAAGTGAGTGGTGGATATTGCCTATCTGTCTATGAAAATCATCCATATATACTTTTAAATTATAATAATTCGCTAGGCTCAGTTTCAACTTTATCACATGAGTTAGGTCATGCTGTATATGAATATCTAAGTTCTAAGAACCAAAATTATTTTAATTCAAGTCCATCTATATTTACTCATGAAGTTGCGTCTACTACTAATGAGGCATTACTTTATGAGATGCTTATAAGAGAATCTAAAAGTAATGGTGAGAAAGCTTATTATATAACACAATATCTAGATTTAATAAAGGATACTCTTTATACACAAACTATGTATGCTGAATTTGAAAAAACTATACATGAATTAGTAGAAAAAGGAAAAAGTGTAAATGCATTAGTGTTAAATGATGTTTGGGGACAACTTCTCAAGAAGTATTATGGGCAAAACTATGAATTAGACCAATTATCTAAGGTCGGATGGGCAAGAATCCCACATTTTTATAATAGTTTTTATGTCTATAAATATGCTACAGGCTGTAGTGCAGGAGTCAGTTTCGCCCAAGATATACTAAAAAATGGCTCAGATAATTATATAAATTTTCTTAAAAAAGGAAGCTCAGATTATCCAATAGACTTATTAAAAGGAAGTGGGATAAATTTAACTAATACAAAACCTATAGAAAATACAATCAAAAAATTTGACAGCTTAGTAGCAGAACTTGAAAAGCTATTATAAAAGATTTATTATAATCCACATGGAAAATATATCGAATTAATGTTAAAATATACTAAAAGTTTAAAGTCCTATTTATAAATAGGGCTTTTTATCTATTAATTAGTGGGAGATGATTCTATGCAAGTTAAAGTTAAGAAAGCTGTAATACCAGCAGCAGGTTTAGGCACTAGATTTTTGCCAGCGACAAAGGCACAGCCAAAAGAAATGTTACCAATAGTTGATAAGCCAACACTACAATACATAATAGAAGAGGCTGTAGCTTCAGGGATAGAGGAAATATTAATAATAACAGGTAGAAATAAAAAATCTATTGAAGACCATTTTGATAAATCTGTAGAATTAGAACTTGACTTAGAAAAAAAAGGTAAAAAAGAGTTATTAGAAATAGTACAAAACATATCTAATATGATTAATATACATTATATAAGACAGAAAGAACCAAAAGGACTGGGAGATGCGATTTATTGTGCTAGACATTTTATAGGTGATGAGCCTTTTGCTGTAATGTTAGGAGATGACATTGTAGACAATGATGTACCTTGTTTAAAACAATTAACAGACGCATATGAAGAGTATAGAACTACAATATTAGGTGTGCAAAAAGTGAATCCAGAAGATACTAATAAATATGGTATAATAGAAGCTAAAAATATAGAGGGTAGGGTTTATAAAGTAAAAGATATGGTGGAAAAACCAGAATCAGGGAAGGCACCTTCAAATATAGCTATTTTAGGTAGGTATATAATAACTCCTGAGATATTTGACATCCTCAAGGATTTACCACCAGGCAAAGGTGGAGAAGTACAACTTACAGATGCTTTAAAAGTATTATCTAAAAAGGAAGCCATGTATGCATATAACTTTGAGGGTAAGAGATATGATGTAGGTGATAAATTAGGATTTTTAGAAGCGACTGTCGATTTTGCTCTAAAGAAAGAAGACCTTAAGGAAGATTTTATTAAATATCTAAGACATGTCTGTAATGAATTTGATAAAGATGACAATGTGTTATACAATAGTACAAATGAAGGAATAGATTCAGATAAGATTTGCGAGATTAAAGAACTCGAAGTTCAAAAATAATTAGGAAAGGTGATGTAGTGTGGCAAAATCAAGTCAAAAAAAGATTAATAGAATAATAGCTGTTGGGATTGTAGGTGTTCTTGTATTAACAAGTATAACAGCTGTTTTAAGCATGATTGCAACTATGTTGTAGAAATAAATAACTACTGTAGTATACATAAATATAAAAACCATATATAACTTGATGTAGTTAAAAATTTACAGAATTCTAGTTATGTATGGTTTTTAGAATTTATAAAGATAAAAAATAATTTTTATAATAGTTGCATATTTTAAGGGAAAATATTATTATAAGATATAAATATAGTGATAAATTTATAAAAACGTGCTAAGATTGGACTTGAGATATAATAAATAAATGGATAATATGGATAATAATGTTTTAAATTTTATTTATTGACCATAATGTATAAATAGTGATATTATTAGACTTAACTGTTTGAATAAAACTTTTCTTTTTCATGCCTTCAATTTCCAAAAAAAAGTATGTATATAAATGAATATATAGATGAGGAGGATTTTTTTGATTTTAGATGATAAAGTATTAGAAGGATTGGGTAGTAAAACATTAGTTGAACTACGAGAAATAGCAAAAGAATTAAAAATAAAATCAATTACTACATATAAGAAAAATGAGCTAATTGAGATTATAAATTCTAAGAGCAAGAACGAAGTAAAAACAAGTGATATTAAAGTGAGTGAAGAAATTAAAGATAAAAATGAAAATATAAAAGAAGACATAAAAAATAGAAAAGAAAATATAGAGAGCGAAAGCATAGAAAAAGAAGTTGAATATAAGAGCCCTGCCAAATCATATAACAAAAAAGATATGGATAATCAAAATATTTCCCAAAGCCAAGATAACAGAAACCAAAAAAATGATTATAATAAGACATCAAATACAAATGATTACAATAAGGCGTCAAATACATGTAATAGAATGGTCAGAAATAATAATAAAAACTATTATATGCCTAAACAAGTTGATGAATCTAAGATAGTAGATGAATTTAACACATCAAAGGAAGATGAAGTGGTCGGTGTACTTGAGATTTTACCAGATGGATTTGGTTTTTTAAGAGGCTCAAATTATTTATCTACTGAAGGCGATGTATATGTTTCGCCATCTCAAATAAGAAGATTTAATATGAAAACAGGAGATAAGATTAAGGGTATAACTAGACATCCAAAAAGTGGAGAAAAGTTTAGAGCACTTTTATATGTTCAAAAGATAAATGATGAAAATCCTGATACAGCTATACAAAGAAATGCATTTGAGACATTGACACCAATCTTTCCAGAAGAACGACTTACACTGGAAACAAATAGAAATGAGATAGCCACAAGAATTATAGATTTAATTTCTCCTATAGGTAAAGGACAAAGAGGATTGATAGTTGCACCTCCAAAAGCTGGGAAAACAGTTCTTTTAAAAAGTGTCGCAAACAGTATAGCTAAAAACCATCCAAATGTTGAACTTATAGTACTTCTTATAGATGAAAGACCAGAGGAAGTTACTGATATGAAGGAATCTATTGAAGGAGATGTTATATATTCTACTTTTGACCAAGTATCAAGTCATCATGTTAAGGTTGCAGAAATGGTATTAAATAGAGCTCAAAGACTAGTTGAACACGGTAAAGATGTAGTAATATTACTAGACAGTATAACTAGACTTGCAAGAGCATATAACCTTACAATATCTCCTACAGGTAGAACTTTATCTGGAGGTATTGACCCTGGGGCACTTCATGGACCTAAAAAATTCTTTGGAGCTGCTAGAAATATAAGACAAGGTGGTTCCCTGACAATACTAGGAACAGCATTAGTTGAAACTGGTTCTAGAATGGATGATGTAATTTTCGAGGAATTTAAAGGTACAGGAAATATGGAATTACATTTAGATAGAAAATTAGCTGAAAAAAGGATATTCCCTGCAATTGATATTTATAAGTCTGGGACAAGAAGAGATGACCTATTGCTTGATGATGAAGAAAAAACAGCTCTTTGGAGATTAAGAAGAGAAATGAGTAATAATTCAGTGATGGAAATCACAGATAAAGTCATTGAACTTATAAAAAGAACCAAAGACAATAAAGAATTTGTAAAATCGATAAAGAGTTTGTAAAATCAAGGAATAATTGTAAAAATAGATTATATAAAGTAATAGAAAAATCACTTGAATGGCATAATAAGTTATGCTATAATAATGTAGTTGATAATGTAAAAAGAAAGTTAATATAATTAATTTTTTTAAATAAAGAGAAGAGGTGACTATAATGCAAAAGGAAATACAACCAAAATATAATCCAGTTGAAGTGCGTTGTGCTTGTGGGAACACATTTGTTGCTGGTTCAACTAAGGACGAAATAAAAGTTGAAATATGTTCAGAGTGCCATCCATTCTATACAGGAAAACAAAAGAACATAGAAAAAGGTGGAAGAATCGACAAATTCAAAAAAAGATTCAAAATGGACTAATTTTTATAAAAGTGGAGTTGGAGGAAGCCAACTCCTATTTTATTACAAAAAAAGGTTCATATTCTACTTTAAATTGTCTTTTTGTATTATAATAATAAATATGTTAAATTAAGTATTTAAAATGCAATTGAATGAGGTGAGTGGATGGGAAAGCAATCTGTAGGTGGTCAAGCTGTTATTGAAGGCGTAATGATGCAATCAAAAGATAAAAGAGCTGTAGCTGTTAGAAAAAGTGACGGAGAAATAGCCTTAAAAGAAGATAGAATAAAAAGTTGGGTAAGAGATAAGAATATAGACAAGATACCTTTTATTAGAGGTTCTTTTGTTATGATAGATACAATGATTCAAGGAATAAAGAGCTTGAACTTTTCTTCAGAGTTTTTTATGGAAGAAGCTGAAGAGGACAAATTTGACTTATTTATGAAGAAGATTTTTAAAGATAAGGCAAATGATATACTTATAGTATTTTCCTTGGTTATAGCCATGATACTTTCAGCTGGTTTATTTATTTTTATACCTACACTAGTAGGAGGGGCTTTTTCTAAGGTAATACCTAGTGATTTTATGCTCAATTTAATAGAAGGTATTATAAGGATAGTTATATTATTTGCATATATAGTATTGATTTCTAGAAGTAAGGATATAGAAAGAGTATTTCAATATCATGGCGCAGAGCATAAATCCATATATTGTTATGAAAATAATTTGGAACTTACAGTAGAAAACGCTAGAAAATTTAAAAGACTTCACCCTAGATGTGGTACAAATTTTTTGTTTATAGTTATGGCTGTATCAATAATACTATTTGCATTTTTTGGTTGGCCAAATCCAATACTTAGGATATTTATGAGAATCATATGCGTTCCTATAGTAGCAGGATTATCTTATGAAGTAATTAGAATTCTTGGAAAATACGACAATGGATTTACTAAGATTATTGCATATCCAGGTATGATGTTGCAATACTTTACGACTAAAGAGCCTGATGATGAGCAGTTAGAAGTAGCTTTAGAAGCATTAAAGGCAGTAGTAGATTAAAGAAAAGGGTATTTATTATGACGATAAAAGATATAATTATTAAATATTCAGAGGAATTTAAAGGTATAAGTGATACTCCAAGACTAGATACAGAATTATTGTTACAAAAAGCATTAGGTGACGTTGATAGATTGTATATTCACTTAAATCTAAGTAAAGAATTAACTGAAGAACAGAAAACAGAATTTATAGGTTTTGCAGAAGAAAGAATAAATGGAAGACCAATAGCATATATAGTTGAAAATAGGGAGTTTATGGGACTAGATTTCTTTGTTAAGGAAGGAGTATTAATCCCAAGACCAGATACAGAAACTTTGGTAGAAGAAATAATTGAAATATGTAAAGGTAGAAAGAATGTAAGCATACTAGATATAGGTACTGGTTCAGGTGCGATTACAGTTAGCTTAGCAAAATATATTGAAAATTCTAAATTGATGTCTTTTGATATATCAGAAACAGCCTTAGAAATAGGAAAGAAAAATGCTATTATAAATGAAGTTGATGAAAAAATAGAGTACATTAAATCAGATTTATTTACAGTATTGAATAATAGTGATATAAAATTTGATATTATAGTTTCAAATCCACCATATATAAAAAAACAAGACATAGAAACACTACACACACAAGTTAAAGATTATGAGCCATATAATGCACTTGAGGGTGGAGAAGATGGATTGGATTTTTATAGAAAAATAACAGAGCAAGGTAAGAAATATTTAAATCAATGTGGAATATTAGCATATGAAGTTGGTCACAATCAAGCTGAAGATGTAATTAATATTATGAAAAGTAATGGATATAAAAAAATATATACAAAGAAGGATATACAAGGCATTGATAGAGTTGTTATAGGATACAATATATGATATAATCAACAATTGATATGTTACATTTAATCGAGGTGAAAGTATGTTAAAAAAATTAGAGGTATTGGAAGATACATATAAAGACTTAAGTGAAAAAATAGGTGATCCTGATGTAATAAATGATCAAAAAGTTTGGCAAAAGTATATAAAAGAACATGCTGACTTAGAGCCTATTGTTATGAAATACAGAGAGTACAAAAGCGTTTTAGATAGCATAAAGGAATCAAAAGAAATTTTACAAGAAGAGTCAGATGAAGAGTTAAGAGAATTAGCTAAAATGGAACTATCTGAAATGGAAGAAAAAGTAGCTCCAATAGAAGAAGAAATAAAAATACTACTATTACCTAAAGACCCTAATGATGACAAGAACGTTATAGTTGAAATTAGAGGTGGAGCTGGAGGAGATGAAGCAGCTCTATTTGCAGGTGATTTATTTAGAATGTATTCGAGATATGCTGAGAGAAGAAGATGGAAAATAGAATTATTAAGTGCTAGTGATACTGGAGTGGGTGGATATAAAGAAGTATCTTTTATGATAAAAGGTAAAGGAGCTTACTCAAGATTAAAGTATGAATCTGGAGTTCATAGAGTTCAAAGGATACCATCAACTGAATCTGGTGGAAGAATACACACATCAACTTCTACTGTTGCAGTATTACCAGAGGTTGAAGATGTAGAAGTTGACATAAATCCAAATGATTTAAGAATAGACGTTTTCCGTTCTTCAGGTAATGGAGGGCAAAGTGTCAATACTACTGACTCTGCTGTTAGGGTAACACACATACCTACAGGTGAAGTAGTATCTTGTCAAGATGGAAAATCACAATTAAAAAATAAAGAGCAAGCTTTAAAAATATTAAAAGCGAGACTTTACGATAAAGCATTGGCAGAACAACACAAAGATATAGCAGCAGAAAGAAAAAGCCAAGTCGGAACTGGTGACAGATCAGAAAGAATAAGAACATATAATTTCCCTCAGGGTAGAATAAGTGACCATAGAATAAATTTAACTTTATATAAGCTAGATGCATTCTTAGATGGGGATATAGATGAAATGATAGACGCTTTAATTACTGTTGACCAAACAGAAAAAATGACTGCAATATAAGGAATGTTTTAAAAGAGCTGTTTCTTTCTAGAAATTATTTTCTATTTTGAAACAGCTATTTTGCATTTTAGGTCATGTTATCATATTCTACTGTATATAATTGTTATATACAAGTACAGGAGGGTTATATGATACTAAAAGTAACAATAATTGGACTTTTGGCAGGTGTTATAGGGACAGGATTAGGAGGAGTTATATCAGCTATCTTCAAAAGAGAAGTTGATAAATACCTAAATTTCTTTATGGGATTGTCTGGCGGAATAATGTTGGCTGTAGTAGTATTTGATTTGATGAAAGAATCCATGGATAAAATGGGAGTAATCAATACAGTTATATTTACATTTGTTGGAGCTCTCATAACTATGTACATAAAAACAAGATTGGATGTATCTGGAAGTATGGCATCTGGATATCTTATATTCATAAGTATATTACTACATAATTTACCAGAAGGATTGGCTATTGGTTCTTCTTTTATGTCAACAGAAAGCTTAGGTATCACTCTTGCTATAGTAATAGGTCTACATAACATACCAGAAGGATTAGCTATGGCATTGGGTCTGATATGTAATAAAATGAGGATGAGTAAAGTTATTTTATTTACAATAATAGCTGGATTGCCTATGGGTCTAGGAAGTTTTTTAGGTGTTTATTTTGGAGGAGTGTTTACTTCTCTTATAGGTGTATTTCTTGCTACAGCAGGAGGTACAATGATGTATGTTGTATTGGAAGAAATTTTTCCGCATTCAAAAAGTGTGTATTGTATAGTTGGTTTTTTGTTAGGTACAATAATTGTAAACTATATCTAAAATTAAAATGAAAGCAGGCATACGAAAGATGAAGACTATTATAAGTAATATTGATATAAATAATATTGATTATGAGGAAATAAAAATACAAGCAAAACTTCTTAGAGAAGGTAAGACGGTTATTTTTCCAACTGAGACAGTATATGGATTAGGTGCAAATGCATTAGATGAAAATGCAGTAAAGAAGATTTATGAAGCTAAAGGTAGACCTAGTGATAATCCACTTATAGTCCATATTTATGAAAAAGAAGAAGTTTATGATTTAGCTAAAGATATAAGTGATAAAGCTAAACTTGTTATGGAAAAACTTTGGCCAGGGCCTATAACCATAATACTAAATAAAAAAGATATAATTCCATATAGAACTAGTGGAGGACTTGATACAGTTGCAATAAGAATGCCTTCTCATATTATTGCCAGGGCAATAATAAAAGAAGCAGGCATACCTATTGCAGCTCCTTCTGCAAATATATCAGGGAGACCATCCCCAACAAAAGCGAAACATGTATATGAAGAAATGAATGGAAGAGTTGATGGAATAGTTTTAGGAGGAGATAGTAACTTTGGACTAGAATCAACTGTATTAGACCTTACAGAAGAGATTCCTATGGTATTAAGACCTGGAAGTATAACTAAAGAAGTCTTAGAAGAAATTCTTGGTGAAGTAAGGCTTGACCCATCATTAAGTAAAAAAGAAGATAATCAAAAAGCCAAGGCTCCAGGAATGAAATATAAACATTATTCACCAAATGCAGACGTATATATTATATCTGGCAAAAGGGAGAATGTAGCAACAAAGATTAATGATATGATAAAATCTAATAAAGAAAAAGGTCTAAAAACAGGTGTAATGTGCATTAGTAGAAATAAAGAGTTTTATAATGGAGAAGTAATAGATTTGGGGAGTACTCTTGAGGAAGTAGCAAGTAATTTGTTTGATGCTCTCATAGAAATGGATAAAAAAGGTATGGATGTTATATATTCTGAGGAATTTCCTAAGAGCGGTGTCGGACAAGCAATTATGAATAGATTACTTAAGTCAGCAGGATATAAAGTAATAAAAGCTTAAAAAGGAGTTGTGAAATATGAATATACTTATTGTATGTACAGGAAATACTTGTAGAAGTCCTATGGCTGAAGTTATATTAAAGAAAGCTATTGAGGAGTCTGGAAAAAATATTGAAGAATATTGCATATCCTCAGCGGGTATATCTACAGCAAATGGTATGGATGCTTCTAATAATTCTATAGAAGCTTTAAAAGAGCTTGGAATAGATTTATCAAATCATAAAAGTAGAGTAATTACTAAGGATTTATTAGATAAATCAGATATCATACTAACAATGACTAAATCTCATAAAGAAATTTTAGTCCAAGCAGTTCCAAAATGCAAAGAAAAAGTGTATACTTTTAAAGGGTTCGCAAATCAGGATGAGTCAGATATATCTGACCCATTTGGTGGAAGCTTGGATACTTATAGAGATACTATGAAAGAAATAATATATTCTGTCAACCAAATAGTAAAAAATATATAAAACGGAGGATAAAGAAATGAAAATAGGATTAGGCTGTGACCATGGAGGATATAATTTAAAAAAAGAAATAATAAACTATTTAGAAGGAAAAGGGATTGAATGTGTAGATTATGGAACTAAGAATGCTACAGATTCTGTTGATTATCCTGCGTATGGAGAAATAGTTGCAAATGCAGTTATAGATAAAGATGTAGATTATGGAATATTATGCTGTGGTACAGGGATAGGAATATCTTTAGCTGCCAATAAAGTTCCTGGAATAAGATGTGCAGTTGTATCAGATGTATTTTCTGCAAAAATGTCAAAAGCACACAATGATGCAAATATGTTGTCATTAGGTGAAAGAGTTTTAGGTAAAGGTTTAGCACTTGAAATAGTTGAGGCTTGGATTAGTACAGATTTTGAAGGTGATAGACATGCTAGAAGAGTAAATATGATTAAATCAATAGAAGAAAAACACAATAAATAATAAAAATTACAGTTTTATCAGGAGGAATTATCAAAATGAGCAAAGTGGTAGAGACAAACCATCCATTAATACAACATAAACTAACTTTAATGAGAGATAAAAATACTGGTTCTAAAGATTTCAGAGAACTTTTAACTGAAATTGCAATGCTAATGGGATACGAAATAACAAAAGATATACCATTAAAAGATGTAGAAATAGAGACTCCTATTCAAAAAACATCATCTAAAGTTGTTGCAGGTAAAAAACTAGCTATAATTCCAATTTTAAGAGCAGGGCTTGGAATGGTAGATGGTTTAGTAAGTTTAATGCCTGCAGCAAAAGTTGGTCATGTAGGATTATATAGAGACCCAGAAACATTAAAACCAGTTGAATATTATTGTAAACTTCCTCAAGACATAGGAGAAAGAGATATAATAGTAGTTGACCCTATGCTTGCTACAGGAGGTTCTGCTGTTGCAGCAATAGATTTACTTAAATCTAAAGGAGCTAAAAGTATAAAATTAGCTAATTTAGTAGCTGCACCTGAAGGAATACAAGAAGTACAAAAATATCATGATGATGTTGATATATATGTTGCATCAATTGATGAGAAATTAAATGAACATGGATATATAATTCCTGGTCTTGGTGATGCAGGAGACAGATTATTTGGAACTAAATAAAAATTAATAACTATAAATATTTATTGGGAACTTTCTTATATAGTAAAAATTATTTAATATAAGGAGGTTCCTTTTTATATGTATTTTCTCATAATAAGAATTCTTGAATTGATAAATTTCTCGAATTGAGAATAAAAAGCTTTTACCAATTAATAAAGAATGGCTATTTTACTTGAGTTTACAAATTATGAGCAATTTTAAATATGGCATGTTAGTTGCTTACGATTAAATTGATATATATTAATTGAGTTTAAATTAAAATATTAATGATATTATTGGGAGTGATAATACATGAAAAAATGTATAGTAGTAAGAGGAGCTGGAGATTTAGCAACAGCAGTTATACATAAGTTACACAATAGTGGTTTTAAAGTGGTTGCATTAGAAATAGAAGAGCCTTTAGCAATAAGAAGACAGGTCTCTTTTTGTGAGGCTGTATATGAAAAGGAAGTTACTATTGAAGGTATAGATTGTAAACTTTGTAAAAATAAAGATGAAATCGAAAAAACGTTATCTCAAGATAAAGTAGCACTTATTGTAGACCCAAAAGGAGAAAAACTATCTGAGATAAATCCAGTTGTTTTGATTGATGGAATATTAGCCAAAAAAAATTTGGGTACAACTAAGGATATGGCTCCACTTACAATAGCTTTAGGACCTGGATTTTGTGCAGGAGAAGATGTTGATGTGGTCATAGAGACAATGAGAGGTCATAATCTAGGAAGAATAATAACCAGTGGTAGAGCTGAAAAAAATACAGGAATACCAGGTGCAATAAAAGGGATTTCTAAAGAAAGAGTAATACACTCAGAACATAGCGGAATAATGGAAAATGTATGTAAGATAGGCGATATAGTTGAAAAGGGTGATTTACTTTGTTATATTAATGATTATGGACAAAAATATGAAGTTAGAGCAACAATATCTGGAGTTCTTAGAGGATTACTAAAAGAGGGAGCAAAAGTAAATAAAAATTTAAAAATATTAGACATAGACCCTAGAAAAGAGGAAGTTAAGAATGCTTTTACCATATCAGATAAAGCTAGATGTATAGCTGGAGGGGTTTTAGAAGCCATATTAAAAAATGGAATCTATCCAATAAATTAATTTATGATAAATAAGACTATTAATATTTCATTAAGGTAATATAATAAATTTAATAGATTAAGGAGAGCATATAAAGGGTATTTAAAATTTAAATGGTAAAAATGCTCTTTTTTTATTGGACATTCAATTGACATGTGTATATAATATAAAAATAAGTATTTATTTAGGAAGAAATCTAATAAATATATATGAGACCAGTACATAAACAAAGAGGAGAAAAGTAAATTATGAGACCATCATGGGATGAATACTTTATGGAAATTGCAGAAGTGGTAAAAAAGCGTTCAACTTGTATTAGGAGACAAGTAGGAGCTGTTATTGTAAGAGATAAACAAATTCTAACAACTGGATATAATGGTTCCCCAAGAAATCTTGAACATTGTGAAAATATTGGGTGCAAAAGACAGGAACTAAATATTCCTTCAGGAGAAAGACATGAACTGTGTAGGGCATTGCATGCTGAGCAAAATGCTATAATACAGGCTGCCCATAATGGTATTAGTGTAGCTGGAGCAACTTTATATGTTACTACAAGACCTTGTGTTTTGTGTGCAAAAATGTGCATAAATGCAGGGATATTGAAAATTGTTTATGAAGGCGATTATCCAGATGATATGTCTACAGAATTGTTAGAAGAAGCAGGAATAGAACTTATAAAATTCTAGTAGATAAATTTTTAGTGAATAATTTTAGAATGACAATAAACGATAAAATTTGACACTGAAATACATGCTCATGAAATGATTAAAAGAAAGTGTTTGAAAAATAATCAGATTAGTAGTAAGATATATTTTATAATTAAATAAATTTATGATATAGATTAATTACATGTTATTTATTTTGTAATAATGAGGGATACTATTTATGAGTAAAAAAAATACACATATGGAAATTGCAAAGCTGTTTAGTTTAATAAGTCAGATAGGATTGATGATTGTAATATCAATATTAGGATGTACTTTCTTAGGAAAATTTTTAGATAGTAAATTAAATACAAGTCCAGTTCTAACAATAATATTTTTACTGTTAGGGGTTGGAGGTGCTTTTAGTGGTGTTTATAAAACTCTGATAGTATATACACGAAGGAAGTGATATATTGGATATAAAATTACTTAACCAAGTAAGGTCAGTAACAAAGGGTATAGTAATATTTGATGTAATTTTAATTGTGCTAATGTTGATAACATCAACATTAAGTAAGCCAGTATTTTTAGGACTTATATTTGGCTCTATAATAGCTATGTTAAATTTTAGATTATTAGCAATCTCACTAGAAAAAACAGTGTCATTGCCAGCTGGAAAAGCACAAGCTTATGCATCAGCACAATATACCATTAGGCTATTTATAATGGCAGTTGTTCTATTTGCTTCAGCTAAGGTTCCACATTTAAATATAATCGGAACAGCACTAGGATTATTGAGTACAAAGTTTGTCATATTATCAAAAAACTTTATAAATAAATTAAAGAGGAAGGAGGCGTAAGTATGAGTCAAGCGCATTATTATCTCATAGGAAACTTTAAAATTAGTGAAACAATACTAGTGAGTTGGGGAATAATGGCCTTTTTAGCGATAGCATCTTATTTTTTAACTAGAAATTTGAAAAAAGTTCCAACCAGTAAAGTTCAAATATTTTTGGAATTTGCAATAGGTGGTCTTGCTAAAATGGTTACAAATGTTATGGGTAAAAACACAGTAAAAAGAATGCCATATATGATACCATACATAGGAAGTTTGTTTTTATTTTTCGCGTGCTCAAATTTAAGCCCATTACTTGGATTAAGATCACCAACAACCGACCTAGATACAACTGCTGCATGGGCAATGATTACATTTTTTATGATTTATTTTGCAGGAGTTAAATTTAAAGGAGTATCATACTTTAAAGAATTGGCTCAACCACTTGCCATAATGTTACCAATTAACATTATAGGTGAGTTAGCTAGACCAATATCATTAAGTTTCCGTCCATTTGGAAATATCTTAGGTGGAACAATTATAATGGGTCTATTTTATCAACTTTTAGGTTTTATATCTAGTCTAATACCAGGATTATCAATACCAATTGGACAGATACTAATACCAGTACCATTACACTTGTACTTCGATTTATTTGCAGGATTGTTACAAGCATATATATTTATAATGTTAACAATGGTGTTTATATCAAGTGCAGGGGAATTAGATTAAGAAATCAACTTATATTAAGATAAAAAATAAAAAACAATTTAAATTTTTAAATTTTAAGGAGGAAATAATTATGGAAACAGCAATAGTAGCGGCAGCATCAGCAATAGGAGCAGGAATAGCAGTTGCAACAGGTATAGGTGCAGGAATTGGTCAAGGTGTAGCAGCAGGTAAGGCAGCAGAAGCAGTAGGAAATCAACCAGAAGCTAAAGGTGATATAACTTCAACTTTATTACTAGGTGTTGCTATAGCAGAGTCTTCAGCAATATATGGCTTGGTTGTATCAATAATACTTCTATTCGTAAATCCATTCTTCAAATACTTAGGAATGTAGATTTAGTCCTTAAATATTTTGAGATAGGTTTTATAGATAAATCATCTCAAACTTATAATCATGAGATGAATTTTATCATCTCGTGATTATAAGTAGTTATGATTTATGGAAAGGAGGATAATTATGGAGAAAGCACTAGTAGGTATAACATGGGAATTTGTATTCCAAATTGTTAATACTTTTATAATATTTTTACTTCTAAGAAAGCTTTTATTTAAGCCAGTTTTAAATATAATCCAATCAAGAGAAAATGATATTAAAAATGACTTAGCAGAAGGCGAAAAAGCAAAAAACGAAGGATTGGCACTAAAAAAAGAATATGAGTCAAAAATCAATTTTGCTAAAGACGAAGGTCAAGAAATCATAAAACAAGCAACTATAAGAGCAGAGAAAAAATCAGATGACATAATAAGTACTGCAAAACAAGATGCTCTTAATATAAAAGATAAAGCAAGCAAAGATATAGAACAAGAAAAACAAAAGGTTATGAATGAAATTAAGAGTGATATATCAAATATAGCACTACTTGCAGCATCTAAAGTTATTGAAAAAGATTTAGATAAATCTAAACATGAAGAATTGATAGAAAACTTTATAAAAGAGGTAGGGGAGGCTAAATGATAAACGTAGTAGCAAATAGATATGCCGAAGCCCTATTTCAATTAGGAGAAGAAGAAAATTCAACTGATATATTATTTAAAGAATTAGAAAAAGTAGTAGATATGATGACTAAAGTTAGCAAAGATTTCTACAAAGTTTTAAAATCACCATTAGTTTCAAAATCAGAAAAGAAAAACTTGGTAGAAATCATTTTTGATAAGGAAGTAAGCTCTAACATAAAAAATTTCTTAAAAGTTTTGGTAGATAAAGATAGAATAGTATTTTTGGAAGACATAGAGTTAGCTTATAAAGACTTATTAAATAAGAAAAATAATATAATTGATGGTGTCGCAATAAGTGCGATTCCAATGAGTGAAACAGATATTAAAGAACTTGAAGTTAAACTTTCAAACAAATACAACAAAAATGTTACTATAGAAAATGTAGTTGACAAGACTATACTAGGGGGAGTTCTAGTTAGACTTGGAAATGAGCAGATAGATGGCACTGTAAAAACTCGTCTAGATAAGATGAAAGAAAAGCTATCTGAAGTAATATCTTAAGAATGGCGGTGAACCCATGAACTTAAAACCTGAAGAAATAAGTTCTATAATTAAACAGCAAATAAAGAATTATGAGAATAAAGTTGAATTGACAGATACAGGTAGTGTTTTAACCGTTGGGGATGGTATAGCTAGTGTATATGGATTAGAAAAAGCTATGTCTGGTGAGTTACTAGAGTTCCCAGGTGAAGTATATGGTATGGCACTTAACTTAGAAGAAGAAGTAGTTGGAGCTGTTATACTTGGAGATGACAGTGGAATAAAAGAAGGCGATATAGTTAAGAGAACTGGAAGAATAGTTGAAGTTCCAGTTGGAGAAGCCTTAATAGGTAGAGTTGTAAATTCTCTAGGTCAGCCAATAGATGGAAAAGGACCTATAGCTTGTACAAAAACTAGACCAGTTGAATCTGAAGCACCTGGTATAATAGATAGAAGATCTGTTTATGAGCCATTACAAACAGGTATAAAATCAATAGATTCAATGATACCAATTGGTAGAGGTCAGAGAGAGTTAATAATAGGTGACAGACAAACTGGTAAAACATCTATAGTTGTCGACACTATATTAAATCAAAAAGGAAAAGATGTTATCTGTATATATGTAGCAATTGGGCAAAAACGTTCTACTATAGCTCAATTAGTTAGTTCATTAGAAAAAGGTGGAGCTTTAGACTATACAATAGTAGTTTCAGCAACAGCATCTGAATCAGCACCACTTCAATATATAGCACCATACGCTGGAGCAGCTATGGGTGAAGAATTTATGTACAATGGAAAACATGTGCTTATAGTATATGATGATTTAAGTAAACAAGCCGTTGCATATAGAGAAATGTCATTATTACTTAGAAGACCACCAGGACGTGAGGCATATCCTGGAGATGTATTCTACTTACATTCAAGATTACTTGAAAGAGCAGCTAAGTTATCTGATGAATTAGGAGGAGGCTCAATGACTGCCTTACCTATAATAGAAACTCAAGCTGGAGACGTTTCTGCGTATATACCAACAAATGTTATATCTATAACAGACGGTCAAATATACTTACAACCAGAATTATTCTATTCAGGTGTAAGACCAGCAGTTGACCCTGGTATATCAGTATCGAGGGTTGGTGGTTCTGCGCAAATTAAGGCAATGAAAAAAGTTGCAGGTACATTGAAACTTGCATATTCACAATATAGAGAGCTTGCAGCATTCTCACAATTTGGTTCTGACTTAGATGAAGATACTAAAAAGAGACTTGCTCAAGGTGAAAGAATCGTTGAGATATTAAAACAAGGTGAGCATCAACCAATAAAAGTTGAAAATCAAGTTATGATAATATATGCTGTTATAAATAATCACTTGGAAGATATTCCAATAGATAATATAGCTAGATTTGAATCAGAATTGTATGCATTTGTAGATAATAATTATCCAGAAATATCAAGAAAAATATTAGATGGAGAAGACTTCACTCATGATTTAACAGATGCAATAAATGAATTTAAAGAAAAGTTTGTTGTTGAAGTATAATCCTTTTTAAAAAAGGAGGTAAATTAATTGGCAGGAGCTGGAATTAAAGCGATTAAAACACGTATGGGGAGTGTTGAAAGTACAAAACAAATAACTAAAGCAATGGAACTTGTTGCATCTTCTAAGCTTAGAAAAGCAAAAGAAAAAGCTGAAGATTCAAGAGAATACTTTAATACTTTGTACGATACAGTAAAAGATATTGCCCAAACAACACGTGGAGTTAGAAATGAATTTTTAAAAGTAAGAGAAGTAAAAAATAAATGCTATATAGTGGTAGCTGGAGATAGAGGTCTTGCAGGTGGATACAATTCCAATGTATTAAAGGAATCTGTATCTCACATGGAAGGAAAAAAAGAAACAGTTATCACAGTAGGAAAGAAGGCACACGAGTTTTTTTCTAAGAGAAATTACAATATAGCAAAAGATATAAATAGTGTTGAAGCTTGTGGATATGAAGAAGCGATAGAAATTTCACAAACTGTTATTGACCTGTATAAAAAAGGTGAAGTAGATGAAGTTTATATAGCTTATACAAAGTTTAAATCAGCGTTATTACAAGAAGTTGAAGTTTTAAAATTGCTTCCATTGGTGTTTGAAAAAGATACAGATGACCATGGAATTGTAATAAAAGAAGAAAAACAAAATAAATCGAAAGTACAATATATACCATCAGCAGAAGCAGTCTTAAGTTATATTGTGCCTCAGTTTGTATCAGGTACAATATATGGTGGGATTTTAGAATCTTTTGCATCAGAGCAAGGAGCTAGAAGAACTGCGATGGAATCAGCCACAGATAATGCGAATGAAATGCTATCTAATTTAGAGTTAAGTTATAACAGAGCAAGACAGTCAGCTGTAACTCAAGAAATAACAGAGATAGTTGGTGGAGTTGAAGCTCTAAAATAGGGAGGTTAGGAAATGGCAAATGTAGGTGAAATAGTACAGATTGTAGGAGCTGTACTAGATGTTAAGTTTGATAATGAACAAAGCCTACCTAACTTATTAAATGCGTTAGTAATAAAGTTAGGAGATAAAGAAATAGTTGCAGAAGTTGCTCAACATATAGGTGATGATACAGTAAGATGTATCTCTATGAGTGCAACAGATGGACTTGTAAGAGGTATGGAAGTTGTAGATACAGGAGGACCAATAAGTGTTCCTGTTGGAGATGAAACTTTAGGTAGAATATTCAATGTTCTTGGAAAACCAGTTGATGGAAAACCAGCTCCAAAGTCTGCGCCTAAGTTACCTATACATAGACCAGCACCAGCATATGACGAACTAGAAACTACAGCTGAGATACTAGAAACAGGTATTAAGGTAGTTGATTTGCTAGCACCATATCTGAAAGGTGGAAAAATAGGTCTATTTGGAGGAGCAGGAGTAGGAAAAACAGTTTTAATACAAGAACTTATAAACAATATTGCTAAGCAACATGGTGGTATTTCTGTATTCTCAGGAGTAGGAGAAAGAACAAGAGAAGGTAATGACCTTTATGGAGAAATGAGTGAGTCTGGAGTTATAAATAAGACAGCTCTAGTATTTGGTCAGATGAACGAGCCACCTGGAGCAAGAATGAGAGTTGCTTTAACTGGACTTACAATGGCAGAACATTTTAGAGATGAGCAAGGACAAGACGTCTTACTTTTCGTTGATAATATATTCCGTTTCACACAAGCTGGTTCAGAAGTTTCAGCACTTCTAGGACGTATGCCATCAGCTGTTGGTTACCAACCAACATTAGCTACTGAAATGGGTGCACTTCAAGAGAGGATAACGTCAACTAAGAAAGGTTCAATAACATCTGTTCAAGCAGTATATGTACCAGCAGATGACTTAACTGACCCAGCACCAGCTACAACATTCTCTCACTTAGATGCAAAAACAGTTTTATCTAGACAAATATCATCACTTGGTATATATCCAGCGGTTGACCCTCTTGAATCTACATCAAGAATTCTTGACCCTAGTATAGTAGGAAAAGAACATTATGAAGTAGCCAGAGGAGTTCAATCAATACTTCAAAGATATAAAGAACTACAAGATATAATTGCCATACTTGGTATGGATGAATTGTCTGATGAAGATAAGTTAATAGTTGCACGTGCTAGAAAAATACAAAGATTCTTATCTCAATCGTTTACAGTTGCAGAGCAATTTACAGGAAATCCAGGTCAATATGTTCCTATTAAAGAAACTGTAAGAGGATTCAAAGAGATACTTGAAGGTAAACATGATGACTTACCAGAGTCAGCATTCCTGTTTGTAGGTACAATAGAAGATGCTGTTAAAAAAGCGAAGGGAAGTATGTAGTCATGGCTAGTGAATTTTCATTGAAAGTTGTAACTCCAAATGATACATTTTATGATGGAGAAGTTGAAATGATAGTAGTTAGAACTACAAAGGGAGACAAAGGGGTATTGAAAGGTCATATACCATTTGTTTCAGGCATACCTGTAGGGACTTTGAAGATAAAAAAAGATGGAAATTTTAAAGAAGCAAAAATATCAGAAGGATTTGTTAATGTAGATCAAAATAAAACCGTTATATTGACAGAATCTGCTGAATGGATTTAATAACTTAATATAAAACATGAAAAGTCATTTTTACTAAAAATATTTTTGGTCAAAGTGACTTTTTTATGTTTTGGTGTTAATAAAATAATAACAAATAGAGTGTAAAGTATGCAGAAAATGCACTGACAATAAATTCACAAAATGTTTGAATTTACTGCAAAATTATGTTGTAATTAATAAGATAAAGAAAGTTTAGATAGATTATATAGAAGTGAAAAAATATTCATATAAGGAATCTATATAAAATTTTTATAAAATTTAAAAAATTTGCTTAGTTGTGTAGTATAATAAATAATATAATAGATTTACATAGGTTATTTATTATAAATAATTTTAAAAGTTACAATTTTATTATAATGATTATTAAATTGGGATAAGTAACATAAACTAAACAATAATAGGTATTATCAATAGTAAATTTATAAATTCATTATTAAATGAAAAGAGCTATTATAAATTTTCTGGAGGAAAAATGGATATATTTGATATTGGAGTAGACATAGTTGAAATTGACAGAATAAAAAAAGCTGTAGAAAAAAATAATCGGTTTTTAGAGAAAATGTTTACAGATAAAGAAATTGAATATTTTAATTCTAAAAATTTTAAGGCAGAAAGTATAGCCGGTAATTTTGCGGCTAAGGAAGCTATAAGTAAATCTATGGGTACAGGAATCAGAATGTTTAACTTTAAAGATATAGAGGTTCTCAGAAATGAAATGGGAAAACCAATAGTAAAAACTTATAATAATCTGGCAAAAATGTGCATAGATTATAATGTTTTAGAAATAAAAGTTTCAATATCACATTCAAAAGATTATGCTATAGCAAATGCGATAACTATAATTAAGGACTAAGGAGTGATTACACTATGATGGATAAAACAGCAAAAGAAATAATGACAACAGATGTAATAGTAGCAAAACAAGATGATAGTATAGCAGATGTAGCTAATATGCTAATTGCAGAGAAAATAGGAGGATTGCCAGTTGTAGATTCAGAAAATAAAGTTGTTGGAATAATTTCTGAGACAGACATTCTTAAAAAAGAAAAATATATAGAAGCACCTCTCTATATAAATTTATTACAAGGGCTGATTTTTTTAGATGATTTAAAAAAGGTAGAAAAAGACATAAAGCAAGTAGCAGCGTATAAAGTCGGAGAACTGATGTCTAAAGACATAATAAAAGTTCATGAAGATGATAAGTTCGATGATGTGGCTAATATAATGATTAAAAAATCAATAAACAGAGTTCCTGTAGTAGATGACGACAATAAAATTAAAGGTATAATTTGTAGATATGATATAATAAAAGCTTTATATAATGAATAAACTGAAGTAGGAGGTGTGATGTGAGAAAAAAGTGGACTATAGTATGTATTATGTTCTTGGCACTGGTTATAATTGTAATAGGATGCCAAAAACGACAGTCCACAAAAGAAGAAGTATACAAAGACTTTCAAAAGCAGATTTCTGATATGAATTCTTACAGTTGTAAAGCTGAAGTAGAAGTAGTTGGAAATAAGAGCCCACACAATTATGTTTTAATTCATACTTATAAAAAAACTGATAACTATAAATTAGAAGTAATTTCCCCAAAACACTTAAAGGGAAAAAGTATAGAGTATCAAGGTGATAAAATATTAGTTAAAAATCCAAATATCAGTGATATAGTGGAATTGCCTAATACAGGAAAAAATAATCAATATCTTTTTATAGGAGACTTTATAAAAAATTATCTTCAAAACGAAGAGATGAAAATAAAGTTATCCAAAGGAAATTTGGTTTTAGAGACTTTTATTCCTGGGGATAATAAATATTTTAATAAGCAAGTATTATATGTAAATGCTGACACAAAGAACCCTGAAAAGATGGAAGTGTTAGATAATGAAGGAGTGCCAAGATTTACAGTAAAATACAGAGATTTTGAATACAGAAACTAAGGGGGACTAAAGAAATGCAAAAAATAACAGTGCCTACATGGGCAGAGATAAATCTAGATAACTTAAGATTTAACTTAAAAAATATTAAAAATTTATTAGAAGAAGATATTAAGGTTTGTGGAGTAATAAAAGCTGATGCATATGGACATGGTGCAGTAGAAGTTGCAAAATTATTACAAAAGGAAAAAGTAGATTATTTAGCAGTAGCAAGAACTGCTGAAGGAATTGAACTTAGACAAAATGGTATAACACTTCCTATTTTGAACTTAGGATATACTCCAGATGAAGCTTTTGAAGATTCTATAAAAAATAAAATAACTATGACAGTTTATTCTTTAGAAACAGCACAAAAGATAAACGAAATTGCAAAATCTTTAGGAGAAAAAGCCTGTGTTCACATTAAAATAGACTCAGGAATGACTAGAATAGGTTTCCAACCTAATGAAGAGTCAGTTCAGGATATAGTAAAATTAAATAAATTAGAATATATAAATTTAGAAGGTATGTTTACTCATTTTGCTACAGCTGATGAAGTAAGTAAAGAGTACACTTATAAACAAGCTAATAATTATAAATTTATGTCTGATAAGTTAGATGAAGCTGGTGTAGAAATAGCTATAAAGCATGTATCAAATAGTGCAGCTATTATGGATTGCCCTGATTTAAGATTAAATATGGTAAGAGCAGGAATAATATTATATGGTCATTATCCATCTGATGATGTATTTAAAGAAAGACTAGAACTAAAACCAGCCATGAAATTAAAATCAAAAATCGGACATATAAAACAAGTTGAACCAGGTATAGGAATAAGTTATGGACTAAAATATACAACTACTAGTATGGAAACAATAGCTACAATTCCAATAGGATATGCAGATGGATTTACTAGAATTCAAAAGAATCCAAAAGTTATTATTAAAGGAGAAGTATTTGATGTAGTTGGTAGAATTTGTATGGATCAAATAATGGTTAGAATTGACAAAGATGTAGACATAAAAGTTGGAGATGAGGTTATACTATTTGGAGAAGGTGAAGTTACAGCTGAACGTATAGCCAAAGACTTAGGAACTATAAACTATGAAGTGTTATGCATGATATCAAGAAGAGTTGACCGTGTTTATATGGAAAATAATGAGCTTGTACAAATAAACAGTTATTTGCTAAAATAAAACCATGATATTATAATCTGGGAGGCGATTTTGTGTACGATAAGAGTAAAGAAAAAATAGAAGTTACTTTACCAGACTCTCTGATTTCTGAAGTTGATAGTATTGTTCAGATGGAGAACAGTAACAGAGAAGATTTTGCAAAAGCTGCTTTTCAGTTCTATATAACTCAGAAAAAGAGAATTCATATTAAAGAATCTATGAAAACGGGTTATAGAGAAATGGGTCAAATTAATCTGTCATTAGCTGAACTAGGTATGACAGTTGACGAAGTATCTTCTGATGATAAAAATGAAGGGAAGATTGCCCAAGGTGAGTACTAATTGTGAAATAAAGCGTGGTGATTTATATTACGCTGATTTAAGTCCAGTTGTTGGTTCAGAACAGGGAGGAGTTAGGCCTGTTCTGATAATACAAAATGATGTAGGTAATAAATATAGTCCTACAGTTATAGTATCAGCTATAACATCTCAGATTAATAAAGCCAAATTACCTACTCATGTAGAGATAAGTTCCAATGAATATGGGCTTAATAAAGACTCAGTGATTCTTTTAGAACAAATCAGAACTATTGATAAAAAGAGGCTGAGGGAAAAAATTGGTTGTCTAGATGAAAATATGATGATAAAAGTAGATGATGGACTTCAAATAAGTTTAGGATTGTTTACTTTTTAAAGAGGGATTTGTCTTTTGTTAGACAATCCCTTTTTTCTTTAAAAATATTTCATAGAGTTTAATTTTAGTGCCTAAGCTAATAAAATCAAAAATAACGAAAAAAAATAGCATAAAAGTGATATAATAATATGGAATTGATATAAAAATTACAAACTCAAGGGAGGTAATTACATGAGAGACCATAAAGGATTAAATGAGATTGCGCGTATCATAAGAAGAGATATAGTTTCTATGATACATAGAGCCAAATCTGGACATCCAGGAGGGTCATTATCAGTAGTTGAAATACTTACTGCGTTATACTTTGATGAAATGAATGTGGATTCTTCAAATCCTAAAATGGAGGATAGAGATAGATTTGTATTATCAAAAGGACATGCTGCACCAGCATTATATGCAACATTGGCTGAAAAAGGTTATTTTGATAAGGAAGAATTAAATGGGCTGAGGAAAATAGGAAGAATGTTACAAGGGCATCCAGATATGAAAGGAACACCTGGTGTGGAGATATCTACAGGTTCCTTAGGTCAAGGTTTCTCGGCTGCATGTGGGATGGCTATGGCATCAAAATTAGATAATGCACCATGGAATGTGTACACTTTACTTGGTGATGGAGAAGTTCAAGAAGGTATTGTTTGGGAAGCTGCTATGAGTGCAGCACATTATAAACTTGATAATTTAATTGCTTTTTTAGACAATAATGGACTTCAGATAGATGGAAACATAGAAAGTGTAATGAACTTAGGTTCAATAGTTGATAAATTTAAGGCTTTTGGATGGAATGTAATTGAAATAGATGGTCATGATTTTGACCAAATATTTGCTGCTCTTGATATAGCTAAATCAACAGTTAAAAAGCCTACAATGATAGTTGCAAAGACTATAAAAGGTAAAGGAATATCTTTTATGGAAAATCAAGCAGGATGGCATGGGACAGCTCCAAATGATGCAGAACTAGAGCAAGCCTTACTTGAATTAGGAGGTGCTGACAATGAATAAAATGGCAACAAGAGAAGCATATGGTAAAGCCTTGGTAAAATTAGGACAAATAAATGACAATGTTGTAGTATTAGATGCAGATTTATCAAAGTCTACAAAGACACATGATTTTTATGAAGCATTTCCAGATAGATTTTTTAATATGGGTATAGCCGAACAAAATCTAATAGGTGCTGCTTGTGGGTTATCAACTGCTGGAAAAATACCTTTTGCTAGTACTTTTGCTATGTTTGCTACAGGAAGAGCATTTGAGATTATAAGAAATTCAGTTTGTTATCCAAAATTAAATGTAAAAATTTGTGCTACTCATGCAGGACTTACTGTTGGAGAAGATGGAGCATCTCATGAAAGTGTAGAGGATATTGCAATAATGAGAGCTATACCAAATATGACAGTTCTTGTTCCAGCTGATGGAGTAGAGACAGAGAAGATGATTTTTGAAATAGCTAAATACAATGGACCTGTTTATGTTAGACTAGGAAGAAGTTCAGTTCCAGTTTTATTTGATGAGGATTATCACTTTGAAATAGGAAAAGGTGTAGTACTAAGAGATGGCAATGATGTCACGATTATAGCTTGTGGGATTATGGTGAATGATGCTATATTAGCACAAGAAAAATTGCAAGAAGAAGGTATTAGTGCTAGAGTCATAAATATGTCCACAATAAAACCTATAGATAAGGATTTAATATTAAAATCAGCAAAAGAAACTAATGCTATTGTAACTGTAGAAGAACATAGTATAATTGGAGGATTAGGTTCTGCTGTAAGTGAGACAGTTGGAGAATCTTATCCAACTATTGTAAAAAAAGTTGGGATTAAGGATTCTTTTGGAGAATCTGGTGCTCCAAACGAATTGTTAAAAAAATATGAATTAACTTGTGATGACATAGTAAAAGCTGTAAAAGAAGCTATTCTTGCAAAAAGAATGTAAGAAATATAAATTATGCATGTTTGTTAACAATATAATATGTGTAAAAGAGAGATATAAAGCATTATATGAATTTGTATCTCTCTTTTTTATACACTATATCAATTTATCAAAAACCTAACCGAATATTCAAATTTTTACAAAAATAGAGAAAATATTCAAATATATATTGACTATTCAGAAAAATATGACTAATATATAGTTTATAGGGAAATTAGTTTTATACATATAATAACTACTTAGATAAAAAGAATTTAAAGAATTGTATGAAGGGAGGTATACTGTATAAAAAATATGCTATAAGTTTTAAGTTATTATACAAAATACAAAAAGTTTTAAAACAGTTATCATGGATTTTATGTTAAAGGAAATTGTAAGTAGTTTATCGAAGTAATTAAGCAGATGAAAAAATTTCACGTGGGGAGGTAACTGAGATATGTCAGAAAAAGTAAATGTTAAAACGGTCATCAGTTTCGCAGGAGCTTATGTAGCAACAGTAATCGGTTCTGGATTTGCAACAGGACAAGAAATAATGCAATTCTTCACTTTTTATGGGTTTGCAGGTATTATTGGTGGGATAATTTCAATGGTATTATTCTCATGGATGGGTGCTTCAGTAATGTCAAAAGGTAAAGAACTTCAACTTAAGGAACCTATCAAAATTTATCGTGTTTATTGTGGTAAGTATTTAGGAATATTCTTTGAGTGGTTTGGACCTTTATTCTTATTTGGTGTTTTCGTAGTAATGATTTCAGGAGCAGGAGCAACTTTAACTGAATACTATGGATTAAATCCATTTGTAGGTAGAATAGGTATGGCAGTAGTAGCATTATTAACTGTTTCATTAGGTCTTGATAAATTATCAAAGATACTAGGTGGAATAGGACCTATAATAATAATCTTTACACTTTTAGTTGGAGCTATAAGTTTGAGCAGTAATATAGGTAACTTATCTCAAGCAGGAGAGATTCTTAGTACTGTAGAGGTAACTAAGCCAGTTCCAAACGCATACCTATCTGGTGTAATATATACTACTTATAATACAATCGTTGTCATGGCGTTCTTAACAGGATTAGGAGCAAGTGCTGCTAATAAAAAAGAAGCTGTTTGTGGTGGTATACTAGGTGGTGTAGCACTTATGGCAGCAGCTATAATGATGAACTTAGCAATGCTTTCTGATATAGGGAACTTATATTCAAAAGCAATACCTTCATTATTCTTAGCTGATAAGATTTCACCAATAGTTGGAGTTTTATTCTCAGTAGTTCTTATATTAGGAATATATACAACAGCTGTACCTTTATTATGGTCAGTAACTAATAGATTTGTAGATGATAATCATCCTAAATTCAAATTAATAACATTAATAACAGCTATATTAGGTCTTATAGGTGGATTCTTACCATTTGATAAGCTGGTTGGTATCTTATATCCATATACCGGATATATGGGCGTCATAATACTGGTTTGTGTTCTTTATAGACAGATTACAAAAACATCTGGCTATCAAGAAGGAGTTAATGGTAAATAAGTAATTTGGAATTGTAAAATAAAGAGTTATATAAAAACAATTTAATTGTTTTTATATAACTCTTTTTTATTTTATAATTTATTTGTCATAAAATCCCTTTTTTAATTGTTTTATACTTGAAGACAATTGTTAATAAACATTTTATTATTGGTGATTTAAAGTCTAAGACAAAATTATAAATCATATATTTAAATAGATGGGAGGAGTGATAAAATTGAATGTAAAGTTTAATATTAAAGGTATAATTTATGGAGTTATAGCTCTTATATTTGTAATAGGAGGATTTATATTCATACCAAGTATGTTTATAGAAAAAACTAAATCAATAGATTATACAGTATTGCAAAGGAATTCAATACCAGAAAAGATACTTGACGTTATGGACAAATACACAAATGAAGAAAGGGCATTAGCAGCTAAGATTGATAATAAAATATACATCATAGTAACTAGGGGAAATAATAAATATGGTATTGAGATGGATAACATAGAAAGTGTAAGTGAAGAAGGAAAAGAAGTTTTGAGAGTTAAGATAAAGTATAAGGATAAGGAGGATTCTCTTCCATACATAGTGGTTGAAACAAATATGAGTGAACTTCCAGATAGAATAGAGTTAAATTCTACTAAATAAAAGCATATTTTGTGATTAAATAACTATTTATTTGTATAGTAAAATAAAGTCATGGTTTTTATTAATGTAAATAAATCATGTCGAGGCTTTATTGATGTAAAAGCCATGACTTAAAATATTCATTGAATAAGATAAAAATTAAATATTAAACAGAGTGTTATATTAATAGTATTGAGAGTGTTAATTATTTGGTGTAAGAATTCTAGTTTCAGTAACTATATAGTTTAATTGAGCATCATGAGTTTCTTTTGGAATAGAATCGAATACCTGAAAGTCAAATGCTATTCCTATAGTTATTGCGTCTTTTCTTAAGTTCTCTAAAAATCTATCATAAAATCCTCCGCCATATCCCAATCTATAGCAATGTATGTCATATGCAACAGCTGGAACAATTACAACATCTAAAGCTTTAATATCAATTTTAGGCGATTTTTCGTTAGGTTCTCTTATTCCATATGCACCAATTTTTAGTCCGTTATCTAAATCTGTTATTTGAGTAGGAATTAATGTATGATTTTCTTTTATTGTAATAGGACTTGAGACTATTTTCTTTAGAGATAAAAGTTTTTTGATTAAATTATCTGTGTTAACTTCGTTATTAAAATCTAGATAAAGCATTATGTTAGTTGCGTTTCTTATATCCTCCATTTGAAGTAATTTTTCTGTTATCAAATTTGAATTATTTAGTATAAAATCAGCACCTTTATTTTTTCTATGCTCAATAACTTTTTTCCTAAATTCTTTTTTCATAAAATATTCCTCCCTTAATATGTTATAATGTGAACAGAATTTATATTCTAATATAAATTTTAGTATAGTTTATTGTAATAAGGCAATATATTTGGGTAAATGTAATAAAAATAACAGCTAGTCATATAATATATAATAGTTTATGTAAAAGGAGATGTATCTTGTGATTTCAAAAAAGAAAGCTATTTTTTTAGGGGTGATTTTAGTAATTATAACAGCTATGGCCACATCGGCATTTCAGCTTACATTAGGGAACAAAGTTGTAATATCAAAAGAACTCTATGAAGGCTATAAAAAATATGATAAGTTGTTAGGATTAGAATCTATTATAAAACAAGATTTTTATAAAAAAGTCTCTGATAAAGATTTAGTGGATGGAGCATCAAAGGGGTTATTCCTAGGAACAAATGATAAATATTCTGGTTATTACACTGAAGATGAAATGAAAAAGCTAATAGAAGATAGTGAGGGCTCTTATGTTGGTGTAGGGATGTATATAGGAGCATCAAAAGATGGAGGTCTTGTAGTAGTTCCTATGAAAGATTCTCCAGCAGAAAAAGCAGGAGTAAAAGCAGGAGATAAATTAATAAAAGTCAATGGAAAATCTGTATCATATAAAAATTCAGATGAAGCTGTAAGTATGATGAAAGGTAAAAAAGGCAAAAAAGTAAAGCTAGTAGTATTGAGAGAAGATAAACAACTAAGCTTTGAGCTAAAGACAGAACAGATAGTTGAGAAAAGTATAGAAAGTAAAGTAATTGATAATGATTTAGGATATATAGAAATTACCCAGTTTATATCAAGTACATATACTGATTTTGACAAAGCTTTAAAAGGGTTGAAAGAAAAGAATATTAAGGGATTAGTAATAGACCTTAGAAACAATCCTGGAGGAATGTTGGATATATGTAAAGAAGTTGCTGATGAATTAATTGGTGAAGGAACTATAGTGTATACTAAAGACAATAAAGGTAATACAGAATACTTAAAATCTGATAAAGAAAAATTGGGACTTCCAATAGTAGTTTTAACTAATGGAGAAAGCGCCTCTGCTGCTGAGATATTAACAGCTGCAATTGTTGATAATAAAGAAGGTATTTCTGTAGGTACTACGACTTATGGTAAAGGGCTGGTACAGTCAGTTGTAAGATTGAAAGATGGAACAGGATACAAGCTAACTACTGCTCAATACTTTACACCTAATGGAGATTATATCAATGAAAAAGGGATAAAACCTACCATTGAAGAAAAAGATGAGAAAAAGCAACTGGATGTAGCAACTGAATGGCTTAGAGAGCAGGTTAATAAATAGAATTTAAAGTTTGTAGATATAAAAACATTACTGGAAATTTAGCATTCCAGTAATATTTTTTTGATTTAAGAAATATTAATATTAATAACACTATTTTCTAATACTATACCTACTCTCATTTCAGTAATATAGAAACTTATTTGTTTTATACTGATTATAAGAATATTTAAGGTATTTTCTATTTTGAATTACATTAATATTTTGTAAAAACACATACATGTAAATTAAATTTTTTATCTAATGTATGTCTATACTATAAGAAGTTGTAAAAATTTTTCCTTTACCTAATTTGTTTATAAATTTCTTATCTTTATAAATTTTATTAGAATGTATACTATCAGCGAGACCATACCATGGTTCTATACATAAAAATGGAGCAGTAGAATTAGTTTCGCTATAATAAGGAGTCCAAATACCAACTAGAGGGAAATCTAACATAGATAGAGTTATATATTTGCTACCATCATTATTACATATAGATACTTCATCTATATTGGTGTATATCAAGGCATCATTCTTGAACAGTTCCGGATTTAACTGTAAGTTTTTTAAATCACCAATAAATGTTATATCATCAGTAAAAGAACCATTTAAATTGATTTTTTCCACATCATTTCTTCTTTTAAATTCAAGGTGATATTTAGAAAAACCATTTTGTTCAAAAAAAGGAATATTAAATGCAGGATGTCCACCTATAGAAAAGAATATATCTTTAGAGTCAGTATTTTTTACAATCCACTCTATATTTATACTGTTAGTGTTTAATGTATAATTTATAATTAGTTCAAAAGAATATGGATACTTTTTTAAGGTAGATTCATTGTCTATTAACTTATAAGATATGAATGTATCTCCTTTGTCTACAATTTCAAATTCCATATCTCTAGCAAATCCATGCTGAGTCATGCTGTATAGATTTTCTTCTATTATAGTTTCATTATCAAAAAGTTTACCTACTATAGGAAATAATATAGGGGATTGTCTACCCCAATATTTTTTATTGCCATTCCAAAGAATGTCTTTGTTATATTCTTTAGAAAATATTTTAGTGAGTTCAGCACCAGAACTGTTTGATTCTATAATTAACTTTTCATTTTGTAAGATATTCATTTAAAATCTCCTTTATTATATTTTATGAGTATATTATACTATAAAGTATAAGGATTATTAAATTTTATTTGATATTATATTTGAAAGGTAAATTTTAGTATATTTTGAAAATTTTGTTTTGAAAATTTGGGATTATTTAAGAAATTTTGTATTATAAATAGAAGGAAATAGATAAATTGTATAGAATTAAATATATTAAGATAAGTTAATAATGTTAAATGGGAAGTGAGTTTATGGAAAAACCAAATACAAAAGTTGTTAACTTTCAAGAGTATAAAGACAGAAAAAAACAAAAAGAAGTAAACCGAGACGAACTTTTAAAGCTTATTAAAAAAATTGTGACTTCAAAATAGGGAGTTGTTAAACTCCCTATTTTAATGGGTTCCCAAAGAATTAAGACATTCTAAGCCCATCTATATAATCTTTAAATTGTGAAAAATCTGATTCACTACTTAACTCTACAGTTTCTGTACCTTCCGTATAAAAATTCTTAAGATAGATAGTATAATTATTATCAACACAATTATGATAAATACATCTATATCCATCTTCATATAAATTTTTTAATTTAGAAAAATCATCCACAATATCAACTCCTTAAAGTTCTTTTAATTATATTTTTACAAAAAGTATGTGATTGTATGCAAATTAGAAATGTAAAATAAAGGAAATTAAGATAAAATGTAGAATAATCTCTATATGTATGTAAAAATAAAAAGAAAAAGTTGAAATTTTTAGAAAATAAGAGTATCTTTTATCTAAAAAGATAATTAAAAAATAATATTGGGAGGATAGAAAATGAGTTTATTAGAAAGTATATCAAGGAATATATATTCTCTAGATAAGTCTTCTATTGAAAAAGCAAAACAGAGGTTGGACAGGCTTATACATCCAACTGGAAGTTTAGGAAAGATAGAAGATATTTGCATGCAATTAGCAGGGATATTTGGTAATGAAAATTTTGATACAACTAAAAAAGTTATAATTGCTTTTGCTGGAGATCATGGAGTATATGAAGAAGGAGTTGCACCTGACCCTCAGGCCATAACAAAGTTACAATTTCCAAATTTCTCAAAAGGGCTATGTGGAGTTGGGGTAATAAGTAAATTTGTAGGAGCAGATGTTGTGGCTGTAGATGTAGGAATAAATTGTGATGAAAAATTAGATGGAGTATTAGATTATAAGATAAGAAAAGGTACTTCAAATATGGCAAAGGGACCAGCCATGAGTAAACAAGAGGCTATAAGGTGCTTAGAAATAGGAATTGAAATAGCAGAGCAATGTATAGAAAGAGATTATAAAGTAATTGGGATTGGAGAGATGGGAATAGCAAATACTACTCCAAGTACTGCAATAATATCTGTAATCTCAGGATGTGACCCATCAGAAGTGACAGGAATAGGTGCAGGTCTTAAAAAAGAAAGATTAAAACATAAAGCTGATGTAATTAGAAAAGCTATTGAAATTAACAATCCAAATCCAACTGATGGTGTAGATATTTTATCTAAAGTAGGTGGATTTGAAATAGGTTCAATGGCAGGTGTTATATTAGGATGTAGTGCTAATAGAATCCCAGTTGTTATAGATGGGTTTATTTCTTATGCTGCTGCTTTAATTGCTTATAAAATAAATCCAAAAACTAGAGAATATATGATAGCATCACATTTATCAGCAGAATCAGGAACTAAAAGAGCATTAGATATATTGAAATTAGACCCTATACTAAATATGGATATGAGACTAGGTGAAGGAAGTGGAGCTGCTTTGGCATTCAATATAGTGGAAGCTTCAAATTATACTTACAAAAATATGGCGACTTTTGATGAGATAGATATGGGTCGATAAAAAATTTAATATATTTAGGAGTGTTTTGATGAGTCAAATTATTCTGGTAACAGGAGGAGCTAGGTCAGGAAAGAGTAATTTTGCAGAAAAATTGTGTTTAGATAGGAATAATAATACAGCCTACATAGCGACATCTATTCCATTTGATGATGAGATGAAAGATAGAGTAAGAAAGCATCAAGAGAGTAGACCTAAAAGTTGGAAGACATATGAAATATATGAAGATGTATATTCTATAATTAAAAATATATATGGAGAACATGAGACTGTTATACTAGACTGTGTCACACTATTAGTAAATAATTTAATGTTTTCACATAATTTAAACATAGAAGAATCTACTCAAGAAGAAATAAATAAATTGGAAGAGTACATAAAAGAGCAAATTAGTAAACTGATTAAAGAAATAGAAAAAACAAATCTATATTTTGTATTTGTGACAAATGAATTAGGTATGGGAATTGTTCCTGGAAATAAACTTAGTAGAATATATACTGATATTGTAGGTCGTATAAATCAATATATAGCATCAAAAAGCAATGAAGTTTATTTTGTAGTTAGTGGAATACCTATGAAAATAAAGGAGTAGTATGTGACTATGAAAAGATTTATTTTGATACTACAGTTTTTGACAAGGATACCTATAAAATTAGATGTAGGATTTGATGATGAATTTTACAAATCCATAGTATATTTCCCACTTGTAGGTCTTGTTATTGGTATATTAACTTATTTAATAGGATGGGTTTCTATACTTTTATTTCAGCCATTTATATGTGCGATTATAATAACACTTGCTGGTGTTTTGATTACTGGGGGGCTTCATATAGATGGATTAGGGGATACATTTGATGCAATATACAGTTATAGAGACAAAGAGAAAATGCTTGAAATAATGAAAGACTCTCGATTAGGTACAAATTCGCTTTTAGCAATTATGTTTGTACTTTTATTAAAGATTGGATTTGTATATAGTATTATAAGCAATAATTCACTATGGGTTATAATATTCATGCCAATGATTGCAAGGTTAGGAGTAATGTTATTGACATATAAAACGGTAACACCAAGAGCAAAAGGAATGGGGAATTTATTTATAGGAAAATTGACTACAAGTATGTTAATAACAGCTATAATATATACATTATTGATAGTTAGTATTATTGCTAAATTAATATTTTTAGTGCCTAATATAGTATTGATTAAAGTATTATGCTCAGCTATAGCAGTTTTTATATTTATAACATTGTTTAAAAATCATATTTATAAAAAAATTGATGGAGTAACAGGAGATATATTAGGTTGTGGAATAGAACTTTCAGAACTTGTATATTTGATTTATATATATTTGTTAATTTTTATGTTTATTTAAAACTAAAAAGTGGTGATAATGTGATAAGATTAATATTAATAAGACATGCATTGACAATTGATAATGAAAAAGGAAGATTATCAGGTCATATAAATAGTTATATAAGTGAAGAAGGTAAATTGCAAATAAATAAAATTACAAAATATATGAGTAGTGAAAGTATAGATAAGATTTATACAACTCCATCTTCACGTACTAAAGATACAGTAGAGAAAATATCAAAGCTGAAATCAATAGAAATAGAAGAAAGAGAAAATCTAAGAGAAATTAGCTTTGGAGACTTTGAAGGAATAACTTTTGAAGAAATAAAAGTTAAGCATCCAAAAGAATTTGAAAAAATGATAGAAGAAGGTAGCAATTATAGATACCCAAATGGAGAAAGTTTGATAGATTCATATGAAAGAGTAGCAAAAGATATTGACAATATAATTTTAGAAAATGATGATTATTTAAATAGAAAAGTAATACTTATATGTTCTCATGCAGGTACAATAAGAAACATAATAACACATTTGATTTCTGGTAGTTATAAATATCATTGGAACTTTAAAATTGATAATGCATCTATTACAATTTTGGAAGTTGATAATGGATTTACTGTAATAAATAAAATGAATTTTACTGATTTTATATAAATTAAACATTAAACGATATGTGCTTATAAACTTACTAACAAAAATAGAATATTAGATTAAAATTAGGTTCTCAATTAGATGTAAAAAGGGAAAAAGGTTAGATGCCTTTGCAGCCCCCGCTACTGTGAAACCAACGAAACTATAAATACCACTGTCAATTTGATGGGAAGGTTATAGGAGTAGGATGAAGTTAAGCCAGGATACCTACCTAATTTAATTTAAAACATGAGGTCTTCGGGGTGAAAGATTTTTAATTGATATATATATAAAAGTCCTAGCTTTAGAAGCATTAGGACTTTTTTTATTTTATTTGTAGGTAAAATTTAACTTTAAGGAGGGGGAGAAAGTGGGTAAAAAAGTAATGTTACAGGGAACTGCATCAAATGTAGGTAAGAGCATTTTATCAGCAGGATTGTGTAGAATATTTAAACAAGATGGTCATACTGTTGCTCCTTTTAAGTCACAAAATATGGCTTTAAATTCTTTTATAACTAAAGAAGGATTGGAAATGGGGAGAGCACAAGTATTTCAAGCAGAAGCGTCAAAAATAGAGCCAATAGCAGATATGAATCCAGTCTTATTAAAACCTTCTGGAAATCATAAAAGTCAAGTGATTGTAAGGGGAAAAGTTGTAGGAGAAATGCATTCATCTGAATATCATGATTATAAGCTAGAATTGGTAGATGTATTAAAGGAAACCTTTAATAATTTAAGTTCAATGTATGACATTGTGGTTATGGAAGGTGCAGGGAGTACTGCAGAGATAAATTTAAAAGATAGAGATATATCTAATATGGGTATGGCAAAAATAGCAGATGCACCAGTAATAATAGTTGGGGATATTGATAGAGGAGGAGTATTTGCATCATTAGCAGGTACAATGCTTTTATTAGATGATGATGAGAGAAAAAGAGTCAAAGGAGTAATAATCAATAAATTTAGAGGGAAAAAGGAACTCCTACAAGATGGTTTAAAGATGCTTGAAGATATTATAAAAGTACCAGTTTTAGGTGTGGTTCCTTATATGGATATAAAAATAGAAGATGAAGATAGTGTAACAACTAGATTTAAGAAAAAAATGGATAAAAATGATATACATATAGAAATAATTAGAACTCCACATATGTCAAATTTTACAGATTTTAATATATTTGAAACACAAGAAGATGTAAGCCTTAGATATGTAGACTATGGAGAAGCTATAGGAAATCCAGATATATTGATAATACCTGGAACTAAAAGTACTATAGATGATTTAAAGTACATAAGAGAAAGTGGTCTTGAGTCACAAATTAAAAATTTACATAGTCAGGGTAAATTGATATTTGGAATATGTGGTGGGTATCAAATGCTAGGTAAAAAATTAAAAGACCCTTATCATGTTGAAAGTGAAATTGAAGAAGTAGATGGCATTGGTCTTTTAGATACAGAAACAATATTTGAAGAGGAAAAGACTACAACTCAAGTAGAAGCCACCATTATTGAATGTACTGGCGAATATATGAACAACCTTAAAGGTAAGAAAGTAAAAGGCTATGAAATACATATGGGAATTACAAATCGCAGTAATAAAGTAAGTAGCTTAGACTTAATAACAAAAAAACTAGATAAAGAAGTCAATTATACTGAAGGAAGTGTAAATAAAGAAGGTAATGTAATTGGTACTTATCTTCATGGAATATTTGATGAAATAGATTTTACAAGAGCAATTTTAAATAATATAAGAAAGAAAAAGGGATTAAAAGAATTAGAAAGTACTGTAAGTTCTTTTGATGAGTTTAAAGATAAAGAGTATGATAAATTGGCAGATTTCTTGAGAGAACATTTAGATATAGAGCAGATATATGAAATTATGAAATAAGAATGACTTTATATTTATACTTTAGGTAGGAGGTGTATTATGAAAAAGATTCTGATTGCAGGTACTAGCAGTGGAGTTGGGAAGACTACAATATCATTAGGCATAATGCAGGCTTTAGTTAAGAGAAATATGAAAGTACAGCCGTATAAAGTAGGGCCAGACTATATAGACCCTTCATATCACACATTTATAACTGGAAGACATTCTAGGAATTTGGATTCTTATATGTTAGATGATGAAAAGATAAAGCATATAGTAAATAAATCTTCAAAGGATGCAGATATTTCAGTAGTAGAAGGAGTTATGGGATTATATGATGGTTTTGGGATAGATTTAGATAATTGCACAAGTTCACATACTTCTAAGGTATTAAAAGCCCCAGTTATACTAGTTATAAATGGAAAATCTATGGCTGCATCTAGTGCTGCTATGGTACTAGGATATAAGGAACTAGATAAAGTTGTGGATATAAAAGGTGTTATAGTAAATAATGTAAAAACTAAGAGCCATTATCAAATAATTAAGAGTTCTATAGAGAAATATTGTAATATCGAAGTGTTGGGATACTTTCCTCCAAATAATAAATTTTCATTAGAATCCAGACATCTAGGTCTAGTTCCTAGTGTTGAGATGAAATCTTTAAGAGAAAAGTTTTATACTTTAGCTGATGAGATTGAAAACTACATAAATATTGATAGAATAATCGAAATCTCAGAAAGTGATGAATTTGAGAGTAGTTTTGATTTTCAAAATCTAATAGAAAATAATAAGATAAAAGAGCATGTTAAGGATAAATCAATAGCCATAGCATATGATAAAGCCTTCAATTTTTATTATAGGGAAAACATAGAACTTTTAGAAGAGCTTGGATTAGAAGTAAACTATTTTAGTCCTCTTGAAGATACATCAGTGCCAAATTCAGACTATATTTATATTGGAGGCGGTTTTCCAGAGATATTTGGGAAAGAACTAGAAGCAAATGAATCAATGAGAGCCTCTATACTAGAAGCACATAATAATAATATCCCTATTTATGCAGAATGTGGTGGATTAATGTACTTAGGTGAGAAGTTACTTAATCAAGAGGAACAAGAATTTAATATGGTTGGCATATTTAATGGAACTAGTAAGATGACACCTTCTCTAAAGAGGTTTGGATATTGCCTTGGTATAGCTAAAGAAAATACAATTTTATCTAAAACAGGTGAAATTATTAAAGGGCATGAGTTTCATCATTCAATATTTGAAAGTGATGAGAAATGTGCATATTCAATGAAAAAAGAAAGAGAAGGAAATTTAATAGAAGAATGGGATGGAGGTTATAGCAAAGGAAATACACTGGCAACATACCTTCATACACATTTTTATAATAACTTAAATTGCATAGAAAATTTTTTGGAAAAGGGAAATGAGTAAATGAATATTTTATCTATTTATATAGGGTATATAACAGATTTAATTGTAGGAGACCCATATTCTTTCCCTCATCCAGTAAGGTCTATTGGAAAACTTATAAATCTTATCCAAGGGATAATAAGGAAGGCCTCTAAAAATGAAAAACAGTTAAAAATTGGTGGCTTTATATTATGGTTTGTAACTGTTGGAATAACTTACTTAGCAACTTATGTTATAGTGAAGCTATGTAGTTTTAATGTATTATTAAGCACTGTAGTAAATGGGTTTATAATTTATACGACATTAGCAACAAAGTGTTTAAAAGATGAAGCTGTAAAAATTTATGATGTATTAAAGACTGGAGACATAGAGAAATCTAGAATTCAATTATCTTATATAGTGGGTAGAGATACAACTAATTTAAGTGAACCTGAAATAATAAGAGCAACTGTGGAAACTGTGGCAGAAAATACTGTAGATGGTATAATTGCACCTATGCTTTATGCATTTATTGGGGGAGCACCACTTGCTATGGCATATAAAGCCATAAACACTCTTGATTCAACTGTCGGATATAAGAATGAAAAATACAAAGATATTGGTTTTGCTTCTGCTAAAATTGATGATATAGCTAATTATATACCAGCAAGAATAGCTGTTATTCTTATGACAGTAGGGAGTTTTTTTCTTGGTTATAACTATAAGCGTTGTTTTAAAATTTCTATTAGAGATAGAAAAAATCATAAAAGTCCAAATTGTGCTTTTTCAGAAGGTGCAGTATCAGGAGCCTTAGGAATTCAACTAGGAGGAACCAATGTTTATTTTGGAAAAAAAGTAGATAAGCCAACGATAGGAGATAAAACTAGAGAGATAGATATAGAAGATATAATTAAAACAAATAAAATTATGTATGCTTCTTCGTTGACCTCTATATTAGTATTTACGCTGGTATCTGTGGTATGTAGGATGATTTTAATTATATAAATTAATTGTGTATTGATTTAAGGGGGATGTAGATGAAGGATTTAGGGCATGGTGCTAATGTAGACGAAATGGCAAAATTGTATGGGAAAGACCCAAAAGAAATAATAGACTTTAGTTCAAATATAAATCCAAAAGTTTTACCAAATTTAGAAAAATATATTTTAAGAGGGTTAGATGAATGTAGGAATTATCCAGATATAAATTATACAAACTTGAGAAAAAATATATCAAAATATATAAATATAAATTCAAACTTTATAATACCTGGAAATGGAGCAACAGAGATAATTTATTTGCTTATGAAGAGTATTAAAAAAAGATTGGCTATAATAAACCCCACTTTTTCAGAGTATAGAAGAAGTGCCAAACTAAATAATATAGATATTATAGATTTAGAATTAGATTCAAATAATAATTTTAAACTTGATATAGATATAGTAAAAAATAACATTGAAAAATTTGATTGTTTATTTATATGTAATCCAAATAATCCTAGTGGGAATGTTCAAGATTTAAAGGAACTTGTTTGTTTATTAAATGAAAACAATAAGATGCTAATAATTGATGAAACTTTTATGGAATTTATCGAAAATGAAAATGAATATAGTTTAGTTAAATATATAGAGTCAAATAAAAATATATTTATAATTAAAGCTGTGACTAAATTTTTTGGAATGCCTGGTTTAAGATTAGGGTATGGCCTTACAAGTAATAGCAACATTATGGATAAAATTTATGAGTATAAAGAACCATGGACTATAAATTCTTTTGCTGATATGCTATCCAATTTTGTTTTTGAAGATAAAGATTATATTAGAAATAGTAAAGAGTACTACATAAAAGAAAGAAAATACATGTTACAAGAGTTAAAAAACATAAGAAATATAAAAGTTTATGATACAGATGCTAATTTTATCCTAATAAAAGTTTATAAAAAGACAGCTGATGAGTTAAAAAAAGATTTGTTTAAGCACGGAAATATATTGGTTAGAGATGCATCTAACTTTATAGGATTGGACGACAGTTTTATAAGGATAGCTATAAAATCTCATGAAGATAATAAAATTCTTATAGAAAATATAAAAAATTTATTAGGTGATTAAAATGAAATCTTATGGAATATGCCCAGCATCATGTGGAGAGTTTGTTCAAGGGATAATAGATGATGAAGAATATCTATGTTCATATGCTATAAATATGTACTCTAAGGTATGTATTGAAGAGAAATTAAAAGATATAAATTTAGGTAGACATAAATCAAGAATAGCTATAGAAAAGGTATTTGAAAAATTTAATTTGCCTAAAAAAGATACCAAAAACATTTCTTTAAATATAAACAGCAAAATACCTGTTGGAAAAGGGATGGCAAGTTCGACAGCTGATATAGGGGCTACTATAAAAGCAACATTATCGTTAATAGATAAAGATTTAAATAGTGAAGAAATATCGAAATTGGCAGCAGAAATAGAACCAACAGACTCTATATTTATAAATAAAAATAGTATATTTAATCCCTTAAATGGTACTGTTATAAAATACTTGGGAAATATAACTAGTGCAAAAGTTATAATTCTTGAACCTAATAAAGTATTAGATACGATGAAAATTAGAATGAGGAAAGATTATAGTAAGCTAAAAATCGAAAATAAGGAAATTATAAAAAAGTCATTTACTCTTTTAGAAGAAGGTCTGAAGAAAGATGATTTATCCTTAGTTGGAGAGGCTTGTACATTAAGTAGTTTAGCAAACGAAAATATAGAAAAAAAAGAATACTTAAATGAAATAATAAAAATATCTAAGCTACATGGAGCCTATGGAGTAAATATTGCCCATAGTGGTACAGTAATAGGGATTTTAATTGATAAGCTTATGAATGATAAGAAATTAATAGATGTATTATGTGAGTCTAATATAAATTCTGTTTATAATAAAATCTATACCTTGGATATAATAGATGGTGGAATTAAGGGGGAAGTAGAATGGAATACATAAAGAATCCTATGAAAATAGAAGAAAGAAGTTTTGAATTAATACAAGGAATAATAGATGAAATCAGACCAGATTATAAATTTAAAAATGAGATTGAAGAAAAAATAATAAAAAGAGCTATACATACTACTGCTGATTTTGATTACTTGGATATATTAAAAATATCAGAAAAGGCAGTTGATAGTATAATAGATGCGCTAAAAAATAATGCAAGTATTTATACTGATACAAATATGGCTCTTAGTGGAATAAATAAGAAGAAGTTGGAAGCATTGGGATGCAAATATAAATGTTTAGTAGCAGATGATGAAACTGCAAAAGTAGCTAAAGAAAAAGGTATTACCCGCTCTATGGCAGCTGTAGAAATTGCATCAAAAGAAGAAGGAAGAAAGATATTTGTACTTGGGAATGCACCAACAGCTTTATATAAAGTTATGGAAATGAAATCAGAAGGGAAATTGGATGTAGATGCAGTTATAGGAGTTCCTGTAGGTTTTGTAGGAGCACAGGAGTCAAAAGATGAAGTTGAAAAGACAGATATACCATATATAATTTCTAAGGGTAGAAAAGGTGGTAGTAATTTAGCAGCAGCAATAGTGAATGCTATCTTATATGCCATGTAGGTATCTATATGGAAGAATATGTATATATAGATGGGAAAAAGTATCGAAGAGGATATACTACAGGTTCTTGCGCTACAGGTGCATCTAAGGCTGCTGTGTATATGATGATTACAAAAAATAAAATTGATACAATAAACATAGATACTCCTAAGGGAATACCACTATCATTAAATATTGATAATGTAAACATTTCTGATGATTTTGTGGAATGTTCTGTAAAAAAAGATGGTGGAGATGATATAGATGCAACACATACTATGGATATCTATGCAAGAGCTGAAATTATATCTAAAACTGATGATAGCAATAGTTATTTTACCTTAGAAAATATTGATAACATAAATATTAGTGAAGAATGTCAAAGTGAACTCTATAAATTTATTAGGGTCTATGGTGGAACTGGTATTGGAGTAGTAACTAAAAAAGGATTAAGTGTAGGTGTTGGTAAACCTGCCATAAATCCAACTCCATTAAGAATGATAAATCAAGAAATAATAAAGCTTATAGAAAGTGATTTTGAATCTATGCTTGGGCATGATAAAGTTTTAAAAATAACAATCTTTGCTCCACAAGGAGAAAAAATCGCAAAAAAAACATTTAATCCAAGGTTAGGAATAGTTGGAGGAATATCTATAATAGGTACAACTGGGATAGTTGAGCCGATGAGCGATGAGGGCTGGAAAAAATCTTTATCTATAGAACTCCAAATGAAAAAAGAACAAGGTTTAGACAAGATAATATTAGTTCCAGGAAATCATGGAGAACAATTTATAAGAGAGAAACTAAACTTGGATATTAAGTATGTAGTTAGAACGAGTAACTTTGTAGGATATATGATTAAAGAAGCTCAAAGAATAGGATATAAAAAAATATTGATGGCTGGGCATATAGGTAAATTTATAAAAGTATCAGCTGGGATTTTTAATACTCATAGTAAAGTAGCAGATGCTAGAAGTGAGATATTAGTGGCAAATCTAGCTTTAATGGGAGCTACACATGAATTTTTACATAAAATAAATCAGTGTTTAACTGCTGAAGAAGCTGTAGAGTTAATAAATAATAGCGAATATAAACAGGTTTATAATATATTGAGTAATAAATGTAGAGATAGAGTAAAGCAATATTTAAATGAAGATGTAGATGATATTGATGTAGAAGTAGTAATTTTTTCAATGGATAAGTCTTTGCTAGGAAAATCAGATAATACAGATGATTTATTGGAGGTTTTTATATGATAAATATAATAGGTTTAGGGCCTGGTAACTTAGACTATATAACAAAAAAAGGTGAAAATTTAATTTCTACTTCAGATGTATTAATTGGTGGCAGAAGGAATTTAGAATCTGTAAAAAACTTTGAAGGAGAAAAAATAATATTAGATTCTAATTTAAGAGAAATTGTAGAGTATATAAATAACAATAGTGAAAAGCAAATATCAATAATAGCTTCAGGTGACCCACTGATATATGGTATAGGTAAGTATTTATCTAAAAATATTGATAATAAGATGTTAAATATGGTTTCTGGAATTAGTTCTTTACAATATATATTTTCAAGGATATATGTTGATATGAATGATTTATATATTACCAGTAGCCATGGTAAAATACCAGATTTCGATTATATACTATCACATAAAAAAGTATGTATGGTTACAGATTCTAAGATAGGACCAAAGCAAATAAGTAAAGAAATAATAGATAGGAATTTAAATAAAATTATTGTTGTAGGTGAGAATTTATCATATGACAATGAAAAAATAACAATAGCAAAGCCAGATGAAATAATAAGAATGGACAATTTCGGAATGAATGTTGTGGTGATTTTAGATGAGGAATAGTGAATTTATAACAGGTAAGGTTCCAATTACTAAAGAAGAAGTTAGAGCAATATCAATAAGCAAACTAGATTTAGTAAATGCTGAGAGTTTTATAGATATAGGTGCTGGTACAGGAAGTGTAAGCATTGAAGCTGCATATAACTATCCCAACCTAGAGGTTATATCTATAGAGAAAAATGATGCTGCTGTAGAACTTATAGAAAAAAATATTAAAAAGTTTAATTTGAAAAATGTAGAAGTAATAAAAGGCTATGCACCGATAAAGATAAGCTTAAATAATAAAGTTGATTCTATTTTTCTTGGGGGTACTGGAAATAACTTAGAAGAAATAATAGCATGGTCTAAAAAAACTTTAATTACAGGAGGAAGACTTGTAGCTAATTTTATAATCATAGAAACATTTAACCAAACTCTAAAGTTACTTAGAAAATATGGGTTTAAAGAAATAGATGTATGTGTTTTAAATGTTTCTAAACTAGAGAAACTGGGAAAAGGTGAATATTTTAAACCACTAAATCCTATATATATAATATCTTGTGAAAAAGGGGAAGATGATGATGAATAAAGTACATTTTGTAGGAGCAGGACCTGGAGACAAAGAGCTAATAACTTTGAAAGGGTATAAACTATTAAGTAATGCAGATGTAGTAATATATGCTGGCTCACTTGTCAATCCTGAGCTTTTAGAATATTGTAAAGAAGATTGTCAAATACATAATAGTGCACATATGGATTTACAAGAAATAATAGATGTTATGAGAGATGGTATAGAAAATAACAAGTCTGTTGTGAGATTACAAACAGGAGATTTTTCTATATATGGTTCAATTAGAGAACAAGTGGAAGATTTAAATAAATTGAATATAGACTATGATTGTACACCAGGAGTGAGTTCTTTTTTAGGGGCAGCTTCATCTCTAGGAGTGGAATATACAGTTCCTGAAATTTCTCAAAGTGTTATTATAACGAGAATGGAAGGAAGGACTCCAGTTCCTGAAAAGGAATCAATACAATCTTATGCTAAGCATCAGACATCTATGGTAATATTTTTATCAGTTCAAGAGATTGAGAAGGTTGTATCTAAATTATTAGAAGGCGGTTATCCAAAGGACACACCTATAGCAGTTATATATAAAGCTACATGGGCAGATGAAAAAATAGTTAAAGGAACTTTAAATGATATAGCTGTAAAAGTTAAAGAAAATAACATAAATAAAACTGCTTTAATAATGGTAGGTAGATTTTTAGGAGAAGAATATAATAACTCAAAGTTATATGATAAGGATTTTAAACATGAGTATAGAGGGTAATATCGCTATAATTTGTATTACTGAAAACGGAAAAAATTTAGCTAGAAAGATAGAATCTTTAGTGGACAATTGTGTTGTATATCAAATAAAAAATAAAAAAGGTACTTTAGATATTAGTCAGGAAGATTCTGTACAAATAATACAAAAAAAACTAAGTGATTTTGTAGGAGAGGTATTTAATAAATTTGAGTATATAATATTTATAATGGCGACAGGGATAGTTGTACGAAGTATAGCACCATATATAATAAGCAAGTTTAGTGACCCTGCAATTTTAGTGATAGATGAGAAAGGACAAAATGTAATAAGTTTATTGAGTGGACATATTGGAGGAGCAAATAGTTTAACGCATTATATAAGTAGTCTTATCAATGCGAATCCAGTAATAACAACAGCTACTGATGTAAACCAAAAAGCTTCTTTAGATATGATAGCAAAAAAATTAAATGCTTATATTGATAACTTTAGAGAAAATGTAAAAGAAGTAAATTCTATGTTAGTAAATGGTAAATGTGTTGGTTTGTATGTTGAGGAAGGCTACCAAGTTGACACTAGAGGATTTAAGCTTATAAAAAGTAGTAAAGGATTAAAAGATAGTTTTTTAAATAAAGATATAGAAAAGATAGTTATAGTAAGCAACAAGATAAATTTTACTAAAGATATAGAAAGTTTAGATGAGGATAATAACTTTACACATAATTATTACAGAGAAAAAATAATAAAAGTGATTCCAAAAGATATAGTTATAGGGATTGGGTGTAGAAGATACACAGATAGTAAGTTGATGTTTGATTCTTTACTAGAATTTTTTGAGGTACAAAATATAGATATTAAAGCTGTAAAAATCATTGGAAGTATAGACCTAAAAAAAGATGAAAAGGCAATCATTGATTTAGCAAAAAAGCTAAAAGCGCCATTTAAGACATTTTCAATAGATGAAATATCCAAAGTTGATGATATGTTTGATAAATCCGATTTTGTGAAAAAAAATGTAGGTGTATATTCAGTAGCAGAACCTGTAGCATATCTTTTAAGTAAAGGAAACTTAATAGTTGAAAAACACAAATATAAAGGAATAACTTTTTCGGTAGGGAGAATAAAAATATGATATATGTTGTAGGAATTGGACCAGGAAATAAAGATACTATGACTTTAGAGGCGATAAAAGCGATAGAGGACTCTGAGGCTATTGTTGGGTATAAGACTTATATAAATTTAATAGAAGAATTTATAAGTGATAAAGAAATAATTCAAAATGGTATGAGACAAGAAGTTGACAGATGTAAACAAGCAGTAGAAGAAGCGAAAAAAGGGAAAAAAGTAGCAGTTATAAGTAGTGGAGATGCTGGTATATACGGAATGGCAGGACTTATTTTAGAATTAATATCTAAGGAAAGTGAAGACATAAGAGTTAAAGTAATTCCAGGTGTTACTGCTAGTATTGGTGCAGCAGCTATACTTGGAGCACCTATTATGCATGATTTCTGTCATATAAGTTTAAGTGATTTAATGACTCCATGGGAAGTAATTGAAAAAAGATTAAAGTTAGCTGCAGAAGCTGATTTTGTAATATGCCTGTATAATCCAAGAAGTAAGGGAAGAAGTGAACATCTAAGTAAAGCATTTAAAATAATGGGAGAGTTTAAAGATGGAAATACACCTGTTGGAGTGGTCAAAGATGTAGGTAGAGAAAAAGAAACTAAGTTTATATGTACTTTTGAGAATATGGATTTTGAAAAAGTTGATATGACTACTATGGTTATAATCGGAAATAAATCTACTTATATTGATGGTGAACTGATGATAACTCCAAGAGGTTATACAGTATGATTTTGATTCTAGGAGGAACTTCAGATAGTTTAGCTATATGTGATATTATAAATGAATTGGAAAATCAGTCCTATGTACTTTCAGTAACTACAGAATATGGAAAAGAACTTGCACAAAAACATGCAAATAATATAGTTTTAGGTAAGCTTGGAAAAGAAGAAATGCTAAGGTTTATAAAGGATAATCATATAGCTAGAATAATAGATGCTACCCATCCTTATGCAGTTGAAGTATCTAAAAATGCTATTACTTGTGCAGCGTTATCAAACATAGAGTATATAAGATTTGAAAGAAAGTCTTTAATAGAAGAAATAAATTATGACAATAAGTTTATAGTAGATACAATTGAAGAAGCCTGTAAAATTGCAAATAAAATAGGAAAAAATATATTTATAGGAACAGGAAGTAAAAACTTAAACAGATTTGTAGAAGGAATAAGTAATAAAAATTTAGTGGTTAGAGTTCTTCCGACAAGTGAAGTTATCTTAAGTTGTGAAAAATTAGGTTTAAATGCAGACAATATAGTAGCAATGAAAGGTCCGTTTAGCCAGTGTATAAACGAGGAAACATATAAACATTATGATGTAGATTTAGTTATAACAAAAGAAAGTGGGGTAGCAGGAGGTTTTTTAGAAAAAGTAAATGCATGTAAAAATCTCAATATACCAGTAGTAATTATTAAACGAGAATCGATTAACTACGAAAATGTAATTAATGACATAAATAAAATTAAAGACATAATTGTGTGATTTTTAGGAGGAGAAGATATGAAGAAAGCCTTATTAGTAGTAAGTTTTGGGACAAGCTACCATGAAACAAGAGAAAAGACAATAGATGTGTGTGAAAATAAAATAAAGAATTCGTTAAAAAACTATGATTTTTTTAGAGCGTATACATCAAATATGATAATAAACAAAATAAAAAAAAGAGATGGCATAGAAATAGACAACCCTATACAAGCTTTAGATAAAATATATGAGCAAGGGTATGACGAAGTAATAATTCAAACGCTTCATATTATATGTGGAGAAGAATTTAATAAGCTAAAAGAACAAGTAGAAAGCTATTCTTCTAAATTTAAAAAACTTATATTAGGTAGACCTTTACTTACTCACATAGAGGATTATCAAGAATCAGTAGAGGCAATTAAACATCAAATTCCTCATATGGAAAGTGATGAAGCAGTAGTATTTATGGGTCATGGAACAGTTCATGAGTCTCATTCAGCATATCCAGCCTTAGAATATATGCTTAGAGATAATGGAGTAAATGCTTATGTTGGTACGGTTGAAGGTTATCCAGAAATAGAACATGTAATGAGAAGATTAAAAGAAGGAAATATAAAAACTATAAATTTAATGCCATTTATGTTAGTTGCAGGTGACCATGCCATAAATGATATGGCAGGAGATGAAGAGGATTCTTGGAAGACAATACTTGAAGATAATGGATTTAATGTGAAAATTCATTTAAAAGGGCTAGGAGAAAATCCTTATATACAAGATAAATTTGTTCGTCATACTCTTAAATGTGCAGAAACTGCTAAGTTTTATGGTATAGGAACAGGACCAGGAGATAGTTCTTTACTTACAATAAAAGCAGTTAATACTCTAAAAAAACTAGATGTTTTATACACTCCAGAGTCAAAAAGGGGTGGAGAAAGCTTGGCATTATCAATAGTTAATGAATATTTACCAGAATCACTAGAGATAAAATCTAGACATTTCCCAATGAGTTTTGATGGAAACGAAAAAGAACTAGCTTGGGACAATGTAGCAGAGGAAATTATATCAGATGTTAATAATGGTAAAAATGTAGGATTTGTAACATTGGGTGACCCTATGCTTTATAGTACATATGTGTATATAATGAACAGAATAGTAGATGAGATAGAAGTAGAAACTATACCAGGAATTTCTTCGTTTTCTAATATAGCATCTAATCAAAATTTTCCATTAGTTATGGATAGAGAAGCATTAGTAGTAGTTCCTTGTACTATGGAAGATGATAAGATAGAGAATGCTCTACAAAATTATAATTCTATAGTGTTAATGAAAGTGTATAAGAATTTTAAAGAAATAATAAAAAAATTAGAAAAATATAATCTGATAGAACATGCTATTTTAGTTAGTAATTCGTCTCAAGATAGTGAAACTGTATTTAAGGATTTAAGAGAAGCACATCTTGAAGATAAGATATCTTATTTTTCTACGATACTAGTAAATAAAGAGAACAAAATAAAATAGACGAATGTAATATTTAAAGGAGATTTAATATGAATATCGTGGTTGGAACTAGGGGTAGTAATCTAGCACTTATACAAACTGAATGGGTAATAAATGAGCTAAAAAAGAAATATCCTTATATTAATTTTGAAATCAAAATTATAAAAACAAAAGGAGATATAATTCAAAATGTTTCATTAGATAAAATAGGTGATAAAGGATTATTTGTAAAAGAAATAGAGCAACAATTATTGGATGGACAGATAGATATAGCAGTACATAGTATGAAAGATATGCCTTCTTATTTGGCAGATGGACTAAAATTTGCTCATACACCTAAAAGAGAAGACCCAAGAGATGTGTTAATACTTAGAGATGAATATAAAAGCCTAGATGATTTACCTCATGGAGCAGTAATAGGAACAGGGAGTAAAAGGAGAAAATTTCAATTATTAAAGCAAAGACCTGATTTAAACATAGTTCAAGTTAGGGGAAATGTAGAGACTAGAATACGAAAAATCAAAGATGAAAATCTACATGGAATTGTATTAGCTGCATCAGGAATAATAAGGGCTAATTTACAAGATAAAATAAGTTCTTATTTACCTGTTGATGTTGTCATTCCAGCACCTGCTCAAGGGGCTTTAGCTATAGAGATAAGAAGTAATGATAGTGATGTTGAGGAGATAGTGAACTCACTAAAAGATAATGATACAGAAATCCAAATATTAGCTGAAAGAGGATTTTTAGATGGTGTGAATGGAAGTTGTCATATTCCAATGGCAGCTTATTGTGAAATAAATCAAGATAAAATACATCTTACTGGTTTATATGGAGATTCAGAAGGAAATAAAATAGTAATTAAGTCCATAGAAGGAGATATCTCTTCTCCTAGAGAGTTAGGTTTAAAGTTAGCTAAACTTGTATTGAAGGAGTATGAAAGTTATGAAGGGTAAGGTTTACTTAGTAGGTGCAGGACCAGGAGATTATAAACTCATGACTCTGAAAGGCTTAGAGTGTATAAGAAAATCGGATGTAATAGTATATGATAGATTAGCAAATAGTAGTTACTTAAGAGAAGCTAAAACAGATTGTGAATTTATATATGTAGGAAAGGCATCAAGCAATCATATTTTGCCACAAGAAGATATAAATAGAGTTATAGCAGAAAAAGCTAAAGAAGGAAAACTTGTGACTCGTTTAAAAGGTGGAGACCCTTATGTATTTGGTAGAGGTGGAGAGGAAGCAGAGACTCTAGTGGATGAAGGTATAGAGTTTGAAGTAGTTCCAGGGATAACTTCTGCAATAGGAGGTTTATGCTATGCGGGTATTCCTATAACACACAGAGACCACGCTTCATCATTTCATGTAATAACAGGTCATCTGAAAGGTGATGATAGTGGGGAATTAAATTGGAATGCTCTTGCAAACAATAAAGGCACTCTTGTGTTTTTGATGGGGATTTCTAACTTGAAGAAAATAAGTGAAAACTTGATGAAAGAGGGAAAGAGCAAAGATACACCAGTTGCTCTTATAAGTTGGGCAACTAGATATAATCAAAGGGTTGTTACATCTACACTTGAAAATGTCTATGAAGTTGCTATCAAAGAAGAAGTAAAACCACCAACTCTTATAGTAGTTGGAAGTGTTGTAGGACTTAGAGAAAAACTGAATTTCTTTGAGGGGAAACCTTTGTTTGGAAAAAGTATAGCTGTGACTAGGTCTAGAAATCAAAATAGTGTATTAGTAGAAAAGATAATGGATTTAGGTGGGAATCCAATAGAGATACCTACTATTAAGATAGAAAAAATACAGAATAATACTAAATTGGAAAATGAAATAAAAAATATAAATGAATATAACTATCTAATACTAACCAGTAAAAATGCAGTAGAAATATTTTTTGAGAAGATTTATGAAGTGAATTTTGATTCAAGAATATTATCTAACCTAAAGATATGTGCAATAGGCTCAGCAACGTCAAGTGAATTGAAGAAAAGAGGAATTACAGCAGATATAGTACCAAAAAAATTTGTAGCAGAATCATTATATGAAGAGCTATCACCAATTTTAACTGAAAATGATAAGATACTTATACCTAGAGCAGAAAATGCTAGAGACTATTTAGTTGATAAGCTTAAGGAAATTTGTGAAGTAACAGAAATACATACATATAGAACCGTGATAGATGAAGATAAAAGAAATGAAATATTAGATATTTTAAATTCGAATGAGATAGATTATATAACATTCACAAGTTCATCAACAGTAAATAATCTTATTGAGATTATAGGAAAAGAAAATATTAAAATTTTAGATAAAATAAAAGTATTGTCTATAGGGCCTATAACTACAGAGGCAATAAATAATTTAGGAATAAATTTATATAAAGAGGCTACAACATCTACAATAAATGGATTAGTAGATTTAATTATAGAAAATTAATTTTGGAGGATTGAGATGTTAAGAAGACCAAGAAGACTAAGAGCAAGTAAAGCAATAAGAAATTTGGTAAGAGAAACTAAAGTAAATGTAGAAGATTTAATATATCCTTTATTTGTAGTAGAAGGGGAGAATGTAAAAGAAGAAATTAAATCTTTACCAGATGTTTATCACTTATCAATAGACATGTTAGAAGAAGAAATAAAAGAAATAAGAGATTTAGGAATTGAACATATAATGTTATTTGGTGTACCAGATGAAAAAGACGAATGTGCATCACAAGCATTTAATGAGAATGGAATAGTACAAAAAGCGATTAGAAAGATAAAGGAAATAGATTCAAATATAAATGTAATAACAGATGTCTGTATGTGTCAGTACACAAGTCATGGACATTGTGGAATTTTAACAGATACTGGTTATGTTGATAATGATAAATCATTAGAATATTTAGCTAAGATATCTGTAAGTCATGCTAAAGCAGGAGCAGATATGGTTGCTCCATCTGACATGATGGATGGAAGAATACAAGCAATAAGAGAAGCTTTAGATGAAAATGGTTTGGAAAATATCGGTATAATGGCTTACAGTGTCAAATACGCTTCAAATTTTTATGGACCTTTTAGAGAAGCAGCTCATTCAGCACCATCATTTGGAGATAGAAAGACATACCAGATGGACCCTGCAAATAGCAATGAAGCTATGATAGAAACAGAACTTGATGTATTAGAAGGTGCAGATATACTTATGGTTAAACCTGCATTATCATATTTAGATGTTATAAGAAGAGTTAAAGATAATTTTGATTTGCCTTTAGCTGCTTATAATGTAAGTGGAGAATACTCTATGCTTAAGTTAGCTGTTAAAGAAGGATTATTAAATGAAGATGTAATTCTTGAAGCAATCACATCTATAAAGAGAGCAGGAGCAGATATAATAATAACTTACTTTGCTAAAGATATTGCTAAATTATTAAGAAAATAAGCTATTAAAATATAAAGTATTATGAAAAGTATAGAAATTGTAATTTGTTATTTTAAAATATTTTCATCTACAAGTTTAGTAATCTATAATCTTAGTAAATGAAAATATAAGTGACTTTACAATTTCTATATTTGTTTATGTATTTAATAAAAATTTTGGAGGGTAAAAAATGCTATATCCTATTAACTTAAAATTAGATGACTTAGATGTAGTCATAATAGGAGGAGGAGAGGTTGCATATAGGAAATGTAAAAACTTTTTAGATTTTAATAAGAGTGTTACTGTAGTTTCTAAACATATTTTAAATAAGTTTCATGATTTAGAAGGTAACATAAATATAATAAAAGACGATTATAAAGAAGAATATATAGAAAGTAGCTCTGTGATAATTGCTGCTACAGATAATAGGGAGCTGAATTTAGAAATAGGATTATATTGTAGAAAAAATAAAAAACTAGTAAATGTTGTTGATAATGTAGAAATATCAAATTTTACTGTTCCATCATATGTAAAAAGAGGTGATTTGCTTATAAGTGTATCCACAGGGGGTAAAAGTCCATCTTTGTCTTCAAAAATAAAAAAGGAGCTAGAAGAAAAATATACTGAGGATTATGAGGAATATTTGAACGTGTTAGGCGAGATTAGAAAAGAAGTTATAAAAAAATATCAAGATAAAAATAAAAGAAAAAGTATACTTAATATGTTGATAGTACTTGATTTAGATGAATTAAAAAAGTTTAATGTATAAAGTTTTTTAAAAAAAATATAAAAAAGCTGTTGACGAATTATTTTTAAGGTGATATAGTATTACTTGTCCTTAAGAAAAGGGCAAACATGAAAAATGAACTTTGAAAATTAAACAGTAGGTTAATTTATAAAACAAGAAACAAACCATAAAGCCAGATATTTAGATAACAATAGTATCTGAGCCTGATAAACTTTTATTTGAGAGTTTGATCCTGGCT
>NZ_JACVWH010000009.1:0-151442 GCF_020658495.1 Clostridioides sp. ES-S-0048-02 | reverse complement strand
CCCAGTATATATTTTTTACAATTTATTAGAATAAAATTCATATATTGGGAAATATTAATAGTAAATAAATAATTGTTGCTATAAAGTAGAAATTATCTTTAAAAGCACAAATTAATTTACAGTCTCATTTTAAGTGCTACCTTTCAATCTACTCCTCTTATTCTTGCTGACTTTTTATTCATTCTTCTAATGCTTCCATTTTATCGCCCTTAAATTATTCTTTCTCCTATAGTTTTGAAAGATAATAATAAATATATATCTTATTTCCTGAATATTATATGCTTCTCAATATAATGCATTGTAGTTAGAAACTCACTGAACCATACTTTAATACAAGCCAACTATCCCTATTGTAATTGTTATAGTGGTCTATTGTATTGGTTTGTTTCCATATTGCCTACCTTTCATATATTGGAAAATATAAATAATCTACTGTGTGCATTGTTCGGCTAAGCCAAACAAATACAACTCAATTTTCTCTCATTCTAATACCACCATAAAATATCTTATGTTTTAGGATGATAATTTTCATTCATTTTATTACAATTTATACTATAGTTTTATGTGCTTTGTTAATATTTGTAATATTTTAGACACTCTTTATACTTATGTTACTGATATACTTTGATTAAGAAAAGTAAATATAATATGAGTTGGTGATTATTTATGAAAGATATTTTAAAGAATTCTTTTCGTACTATACTAGGGTTTTGTATTGGTGCGTTAATATGTATATCTTATGAATTTATTTCTAAAAAAGAAATAAGCTTTTATACAATTAGACTATTTATTTTTTTACTTGCTGGAGTGCTTATAGGTACTCTAATACGTATAATATTTTTATATTTAAGACAAAACAGAAAGCATTAATAGAGTATATTATAAAGGAGATAATGCTATATGGATTTTTGGAACAATACACTTTTAAGTATAGGAGTAATATTCTCAATAGGAACTACAATAAGATACTTAATTAAAGGTAAAGCTAATTATTGCAAGAAAAAATATTTAGATAAGTTAGAATTGAAATATGGAAATATAGACAGAGAAAAAGCTATTAAACTAGAACTATTTTTTAACTATTTAATAAGTTTAGAATACATAATAATGGGTTTATTAATAAAAAAATTTGATACTGCAATAATATCAGTGATATTAGTATCTATTATAACACTAGTATCTTATTATTTAGTTAGGAAGAAATATATAACTCTATAAGAACCACTAAGATTAATTAAATTAAAAAAAGAACTCCTGTTATTGAGTTCTTTAATACGCCTTTATTGGTATCCTAAATTCTTTTGTTTCCATGTTATCAGCTGATAATACTACTTCTATATAAGCTTCTTTTTTAAGCATAATACAATTTTTAAAATTAAATTGTTCTATTCTAAAATTTATTCCTTTATGAATTGTAGTATTATCTTTTGGGTGCCATCTAAGTTCTTTATTTATCTGTTCAAAATTGTTATTTTCTCCAATATCTACTTCCATATTAATAAATTTCAAACTTAATATGGGGCTTTTTGCAACAATAGTACTTTTATTTTCTATTACAAAATCAACTAAGTTATTACTATGAATTTCAGCATAAATATTAGCTTTATCATCTAACTTATTTGAATCAAGTCTAATATATCCATTACCATTCTCATAATAATCACCCGCCATATTATTCTCATTATTTCTTCTATATTTTAATATCAATTTGGCTTGTTTATTAGATTCCATAAAAGCCATAATTGATATAATTAAGGCTGCTATTGCTGCAAATGATGCAATTACAGAAATTATATTTACATAATTACCAAGAAATTCATTAAACTGATTGAGCATATCTTTTTCTCCTTAAAAACATTACTTTATCTTATTATAGTTGTATAATATTTTTTACATTTACTTTTAATTTATTACACAAACTTCTTATATAAAAAAAGACCATCTATCAAGATGATTCTCTAGACTAAGTATCTATGTTTTTGTTTATACTCTGTAACAGCATCATTTCATGCCTCTTGCTCTCTTATTCCCTTTTCTCTAGCAATTCTCTGTGCTATCTTTCTAACTAATTCAGCATTTTTTAATATTCCTATACTAACCACTTCCTTATCTCTATTTTATATTATACCATACAATAAGGAATAAAGCTAATTCCTATTAAGTTTTGTTGCTCGTTTCATAAGTTCAAAAACTTAATCCCCCTAACATCTTCTTTTAATTTATTATATAAAAAAGACCATCTATCAAGATGACCTTTTGACTTAATCTATTTTTTACCTTTACACCACTTCTTATTGGTATCATCTTTTATGTAAGTTCTAAATATTTCACAACAACCTAAACATAAATCAGAACATTTCTTTGAGACTTTAGAGAAAAATCTTGGATTATTTGCATACCATATTATTATATCTCTATGTTTTACTAATTTTCTATCTTCTAGTAAATTTAGGTTAAATAATAATTTAGGATTATTTTCTCTTAATTCCTGATTATTTACATCTGAAATATTACCTATTGATAAATTATCTTCAAATGATACAATTTTATTATGTGGTATTAACTTTAACTTCATTGCTTCTTTTAATAAATAACAGCATCCTCACACCCTGCCTAGTCAGTTCAATAAGCTAGAGTAATCTCTTAATTCTAGCCTAGTATATATTTAGTTTTGATAGTAAAATTCTTCATTTCCACAATATTATTATCTTACATAATTATCAATAAAAAATCTCAGGATAGTTTCTAAATAGTCTCATTTTCAAGCTTTTCATGAAAAAATGGGTAATTCAAATTCCTTTATTTTGAGATATAACATATTAATAATCTTACTATTGATAACTGAATTATTTAATAATCTTATTTTTTCTACTTCTATAGTTCATAGCATTTTGATTTCTTTACTTAAATTTTCATCCATAATCCATATCTCCTTTTCCTTTTGAATAATTTATTTCAATTTATTTACAGTTCTGCAAAATTGATTGCTATTATTAACAACTCATATTACTCTAGAGTTATACTAATTTATGAGGTAATTATTTATGGACTATTATCCTATGTTAAAGTATTTAATAACTTTTTTAATTGCGATTTTTGTTTTCATTCTGATAAATTCCATTTGTCAAAAGATAGAAAAAAGTTTCAAATTAAATGGATTTAAAAAGTTTCTTTTTTATTTATTTACATATTTCATTGGTTATTCAATTATTAGGTATTTAGATTATTTTTTTACAATTTATAGTTAATATTAGGAGAATAAATTTATGACTGTCTTTTCTTATTTGCAAGAATCAAACACATTTATCATTCTGTCTATAATTTTAGGAATACTTATGACAATCAATGATAATAAAAAACAACTATTAAAATTTAAAATACTGAATTATTGTTTTTTTATATGTATGAGTATCTCTTATATTTTTTCTTTTTTAGTCTTTTTTAAAGACTTTAGTTCAAACATATTAGAAATTATTGCTCATATTTTGTCTATAATACTATTAATCGCTTGTAATAGAGTTTCGACTAAAAATACTTTAAATACTAGTCTTTACACTTTACTAGCATTTTGGTTTAGTCCTCTATTTGCAATAATATTATTATTTTGGATACACAAACCTCACAAATATCTTAACAATTAAGTTTCTTATTTTTAGAAGGTAAAAAATATAATAAAATTTCTCTCAACACTTGTAATTACAATTCTTTTATATTATAATTCTTTAAATTAAATATTTAAAGTTATACTTTAAAATTATTTAACTATCTAGGAGGAAAACATGTATCTTAAATATCTGCAAACTTTTAAGACTATTGTTGAAGAAGGTAGCTTTTCAAAAGCGGCAGACAAACTGAATTACACACAATCAACAATTAAAAATACCATTTATAATAGATGAGAAAAACTGCATTTTTAGACAGATATTTGAGACATATTTACGAGAAAAGGATATTACTTTAGACCATACAATTGAACTTTGGAGTATACCAACAATTAAAAATTTAGTAAAAAATGATATGGGTATATCTTATCTCCCCACATTTACAATAGAAAGTGAAATTAAATCAGGAGATTTATGTGAAATTAAAACAGATTTAAGTAGTAAAACTATCACAGCTGTCTGTGCACATCACAAAAATAAATGGATTAGCCCTCTTATGCAGTTATTTATTTAGTTAGTTGCTGCAAATTAAAAATAGTAAAACAATAAATATGACATAATAACCACTCAACTTCTAAATTCAAAACTTTGTAGTTATGAATATACTTTAGATATGAAAAAGAAGGTAACAACTATACTTAGTTGCTACCTCCTAATCTTTTTTCTCATTTCTTTTTTCCCAAACTCTACTGAAATATCAAAAAATGATGCTATATTCTCAGTAAAAAACTTATTTTTATGATATGCAATATCAAATGTCCTGCATAAGTCAATGCCTTCAATATCACAAGACCATAAAAGATTTTTCTTTACGTAATCTTCAACAAGAAGTTCAGATATAACAGCAATACCAAAATTATCTGTAACTGCTCTTAGAATAGCTTCAGAGTTATAACATGACCATCTAATATTCATTGGTATTTTTAATTCTTTCAATTGATTTTCTAATTGCGCTCTTGTTCCACTTCCCAGTTCACGCATAATTAATGGCTGGTTTGAAAGTTCTGAAACTTTTACTGAATCTCGATTGTAAAATTTATGCTTATTGGAACATACAAGTACAAGGTGGTCCTTAATAATGCTTTTTATCACAATATCTGGATGATTAATCTTTCCTTCTACAATTGCAATATCTAATTCACTATTAAGTAATTTTTTTACAATTAGACTTGTATCTTCAACAAACACTTCAGGTTCCACTAAAGGGTTTCTTTTATATAACTCTAATATTATTGGGCTTATCACACAAGTGCCAACAGTTACTGTTGCTCCAACTCTTATTCTAATATTTTTAGCACAATGTTTCATACAATCAATCATCTCTTCATTTATAGATAAAAGATGCTTTCCATATCCTAGAAGCTTTTTTCCTGCTTCAGTTAGGTATAGTTTTTTTGAAATTCTATCAAATAATTTAACTCCATACTCTCTTTCTATTTCCGAAATAGCTTGACTAACTGACGACTGTGTAATATACATATTTCTTGCAACTTCAATCATTTTGCCACATTCAGCAACCCTTACAAATATCTCAAGGCTACGAATAGTCATATTATCACGACCTTACCAAATATTAGTAAATACTTATGATTTTATTAACATTTTAGTATTTTACAAATACATTGTCAAGAACTATAATTTTAGCATAGAGTTATAAAAAGGATTGGAGTGTGATATTGTGAAAGTATTAATTATAGGTGGAGTTGCTGCTGGAACAAAAACTGCTGCAAAAATAAAACGTGAAATGGGTGACAATTGTTCTGTTACAATCCTCAATAAAGGCGAACATATTTCTTATGCAGGCTGTGGCTTACCATATTATGTTGGTAAGGTTATTGAAGATAAATCATCTCTAATTGTAAATACACCTGAGAGCTTTTCTAAACTAACAGGAGCAGAAGTTCGATGTGGAGTTGAAGTTACATCTATTGATAGAAAATCAAAACAAGTAGTTTTGAAAAGAATTTCAACAGGAGAAGAAGAAACTATTAGTTATGATAAACTTGTAATTGCCACAGGAGCAGACCCAATAAAACCACCAATACCTGGAATCGATTTATCTGGAGTATTCTTCATGCGTACTCCAAATGATGCAATAGCATTAAGAGATACTGTCGAAAATGGAGTCAAGAGAGCTGTTGTCATTGGTGGAGGCTTTATTGGTCTTGAAATTGCTGAAAATCTTTCTGCTATGGGTATACGTGTAAGTGTTATTGACATGGCCGAACATGTTATGCCTGGATTTGATACCGATTTCGCTGAATATGTTGAAAATCACCTAGCTGATAAAGGTATTATGATTTTCACAGGCGACCAAGTTATAGGAATTGAAGGTGAAAATAAAGTAGAAAAACTTCGTACCAAAAATAGAGTTATTAAAACAGATTTAGTGGTTATGTCAGTTGGAATTCATCCTAATACAGCCTTTTTAAATGATACAGATTTAGAATTTGCTCCAAACAAAACACTTATAGCTGATGAATTTATGCTTACAGCTGATGAAAATATATATGTAGTTGGAGATTGTGCTTGTGTAAAAAATGCTTTGACAAATAAACCTACATGGTCACCTATGGGTTCATCTGCAAATCATGAAGGTAGAATTTGTGCTCAAAATATAGCTGGAAAATCTAAAACTTATAAAGGAGTTCTTGGAACAACTGTAGTCAAATTGCCAGAACTTAATGTAGGAAAAACAGGTTTAAGTAAAGAGTCAGCTAAAAAAGAAGGTTATGATGTTTGTTCTGTTACTATAGCTACTGATGATAAGGCTCACTATTATCCTGATGCATCTAATTTTATAATAAGAATGGTTGCTGAAAAACATACTAGAAAGTTATTAGGTGTTCAAGTTATGGGCCCTGGTGCAACTGATAAGATAGTAGATATAGCTGCCACTGCAATAACTTTGGGAGCAGACCTTTATTCATTAGAAAGTATGGACCTTGCATATGCACCACCTTTCTCAACAGCTATTCATCCTTTTGTAGTGGCAGTAAACGTGTTACAAAATAAACTTGATGGAGAACTCGATAGTGTTTTACTTGATGAAATTGAAGATTTTGATAGCTGGACTAAACTTGATGTTTCAAAAGCCCCTTCTATTCCTAACCTACGTTATTTACCTGTTGGTGAAATTAATGGAGAAATTGAAGGTCTTTCTAAAGATGAAAAGATTCTTCTTCTATGTGCAAAAGGTAAAAACAGCTACATGGCTCAAAATCGTTTAAGACGATTTGGTTATACAAATACAAAAGTCCTTGAAGGTGGAATACTATTTTATCCAAATCTTAAAGCAATGGAGGATTAATTATGAATAAGATTACAACAGAACAAAAAAAGGAATTAAAAGGTAGAGGCTTTTTACCAAGTAGAGATGGAGAACATTTTGCTGCACGTATAATAACTGTAAATGGAGTAATCAATACCTCACAAACGAAAAAGATTGCTGAGGCTGCTGAAAAATTTGGAAATGGTCAAGTAGCATTTACTACTAGATTAACAGTAGAATTACCTGGTGTAAAATTTGAAGATATTGAAGCTTTAAGTGAATTCATTGCCAGTGAAAATTTAATCACAGGTGGAACAGGTTCAAGAGTTCGTCCTGTTGTAGCATGTAAGGGAACTGTTTGTGTTCATGGATTGATTGATACACAAGCACTAGCTGCTGAAATTCATCAAGAATTTTATAAAGGATGGTACGATGTAAAGTTACCTCATAAATTTAAAATCGGTGTTGGTGGATGCCCTAATAATTGTATTAAACCTGACTTAAATGACCTTGGAATTGTTGGTCAACGTGTACCTGATTATGACCCTGAAATATGTGTTGGATGCAAAAAATGTTCTGTTATGGAAGTCTGTCCTGTCAAAGCCGCTAAATTAACAAATAAAGGAAAGCTTGAAATAGATAATAATTTGTGCAATAACTGTGGTAAATGTATAGAAAGTTGTAATTTTGATAGTATTGAAGAAAAAGAATCTGGCTACAAAATATACATAGGAGGAAAATGGGGCAAATCTGTTCGCCCTGGAACACAAATTGATAAACTATTTTCAAAAGAAGAACTTATGACTTTAATTGAAAAAACTCTTCTTTTATTTAGAGAACAAGGTAAAACAGGTGAACGCTTTGGAATTACGATTGATCGAATTGGTGTTGATAAATTTATAGAAATGCTTTTATCAGATTCTGTATTGGAAAGAAAGCAAGCTATACTTGATGCTCCTTTACATCTTAAAGGTGGAGCTCAGTGTTAATAAGAGTATTTTTAATTTAAATTTTAAGAGTATATTTAGCGTATATAAATAATCTATATAAAAATAATATAGTAATCATATGCCAGATAGATATAGACACAAAGGATTTATAAAGATAAATTTTTAATGCATCTTTATAAATCCTTTCTTTATCAAAACTGTATACTTATTTTATTCTAATTATATATCAACACTCTTTTTAATATTTATTAAGATAATTTTATATATAAACCATGATACAATAAAAAGACCTAGATATTAATCCAAGTCTTTTAGTATTAAATTAATTTTGAATTGTATTAATTGAAAAGTTTACTATACCACTATTTCCATTTTCATTTACAACCAAATACCAAGTTCCTGTATTAGGAACTTTCATTCTACATAGAGTTTTCTTAGCAAATCCACCATAATAATCATAGTTTCTTTGATTTTTAAATTTAACATAATTTATATGATCTAATAATATCACATTAGCTTGTTTCTCCAAGTTTACTTCTACAATATCCCCTTTTTGCAGATGCATCTTACTATAACTATATTCCATTTAATTAACCCTCCACAATTGAATAACTTTTCTTATTTATTACATATTAGTCCTCTATATCTGAAAATTTATTTAAAATATCATAAATACTATATAATTACATGATTAACCAGCTCTAACCTTATCTACTACAACCCAAAGTCTATTTAAAATATTATTAGCAACAACTTTTCCATCCCATGTTACTTTTTCATCCTTATTTTCTAACAAAGCATAATACCCAGAGTCAGAACTTTCATCTTTATAGATTGTAACATAAAATTCTTCATCACTATATTCAGGTCTATCTTTAAAGTCTTCAGATATTTTACATTTTATTATATATCCTTCTAATTCTTCCTCTATAAACAAATTAATTCCTCCAATCTCTATATTTTTACTAATTATACCATATTATGTCATAATCTATGTATTTTATAGGAAATTTCTATTTTTTCTTTATTTTATAAGAGTATTATATAATTTTATACTTTTTTACTTTATATTATATTCATTAACTCTTTTATTTTCTTATATATTTCTTTATAATTAATATATTTTTTTATTAGTTTCTACAATCTTATAGACATAATTATATCTACTCTCTTTATGTTAAATAATTTATTTTTATTTAGCATAGTATATTTTTTCTTGTCAATTAATATTTTCTATATTAAATTATATTGGCTAAAATATAATCAAATTGATTTAAAAATTATATTAAAAGAAAATACTATTTATCTAATAAAAAATAGCACTCCCCTAAATGGGAAATGCTCATTTTTCAAGATTATTTTTGATCTTCTAGTATATCATTTAAGGCATCATATGTGAAATTTATTATTTCACCACAGCTTACTTTATTTTTTTTCAATGAAGCACATATTTCTGTACTGTATTTAGCCCTTACTTTATTCATTAATTCTCTTGAATACTTTCTTGCCATATTTTCATCTAAGTTATTATTTCGTCCATTTAAATATCCTATTATAACAACTGCTGCATTTACAGCTCCACAGACACTCCCTACAGTAATTCCAACTCCCATACCACTTCCTATTGAAATTGGTATATCTGTTTCATGTTCTTCATTATAAGATTTTATTAATGCTTCTGCACAAGTGTATCCTTGGCTATGATATATTGATGGTCTTGTCATTTTTATACTTCCTTTCAATTTTTATTTTAGTTTACGTGTTCTCATAGTGTCTAAATAAAATATTATTAACCTTTTTATATAATATTTATTATGACTATAAACTTAGAATTGTATTTACTTCAAAAAATTCATAATTTTATTCATTTGATTGTCTAATACTTCAAATATTACAAAACAATGTTTAACAAAAAACTACAATAAGTTACAACTAAACTAAAAACAACATTTATACTCAGTTCAATACTTATGATACTTTTTTATTTGTAGAAACATCTTTGTTATATCTTAATATTATATCCTAAATTTACTTTGATTTCTGTGACTTAGTCACATACTCTATATTTATACCTCATTAAGATTTAATTTAATAAGAAATACGCTTATAAAAACATATAATTTTTATTCTCAGATTTTATGGGAAGGATATATCAAAGTTATTCTTTAAACTAAATACCTATACTTTTGTTTATATACACTAACAGCATCATTCCATGCTTCTTGTTCCTTTATGCCCTTTTCCTTAGCTATTTTTTGTGCTAATTTTCTTATTAATGTAGCACATTCCAGTATTCCAATATTAGATATTTTATCTCTATCAACTCTATATAACATATAAATTTATCTCCTTTAAACTTTTATACAAATTAATTTAATTTTTAATCTTATTTAATACTTATCTTTGTAGTAATTTTAAACTTTATATATGTGATATATGTGAAGTACATTAGAATAAATTTAGAATTTAAACAAAAGTAATCTTATAAATATTACTTTTTAAACTTAATCCACTGTCCACTTTGACTCTCTTTGTACTTTACCTATCTTTAAAAACAATTTCATAAATAATATATATAAACGTTACTATTACTATGTCTTACCTATATGCTATATACTTAATTTTGATATTTATTACATTAAACTCTGAAACATTTATTATAATTTATTAAATTAAGTAATGCATTAAGTAGTTTAATTCTTTGTATTTAAACAAAAGATTTGCTAAAATAAAAATAAGCAATAATACACAAATTAAACTCTAAGGAGGTTAGCAAATTGAAAAAAATACTTATAACAGGTGCATTAGGACAAATAGGCTCAGAATTAACACTCAAGCTAAGAAATGAATATGGAGAACAAAATGTAATTGCTAGCTCAAGAAGAACAAAAGAAGGAAATCCTGTATGTGAATCTGGTATATTTGAAATATTAGACGTCACAGATAAAAATCGATTCTTTGAAATCGCAAAAAAATATGATGTGGATACTATAATTCATCTAGCTTCTCTGCTTTCAGCAGTTGCAGAAAGTAAACCTTTAGAAGCTTGGAATTTAAATATGGATGGATTGATAAATGGTCTTGAAATAGCTAGAGAATTGAATTGTAAGTTTTTTACACCTAGTTCAATAGCTGCATTTGGTGAAAATTCTCCAAAAAACATGACTCCTCAAGATACACTACAAAGACCTAATACTATGTATGGTGTAACTAAAGTATCTGGTGAATTACTATGTGATTATTATCATTCAAAATTTGGAGTGGATACTAGAGGAGTTAGATTTCCTGGTCTTATTTCTTACGTTACTCCTCCTGGTGGTGGAACTACAGACTATGCAGTTGACATATATTATGAAGCATTAAAAAATAAAAAATATAAGTCTTACATAGCAGAAGGTACAAAAATGGATATGATGTACATGCCTGATGCTCTTCAATCTATAGTAGATTTAATAGAAGCTCCAGCTGAAAAACTTATTCATAGAAATGCTTTTAATATCACTGCTATGAGTTTTGCTCCTGAAGAAATAGCTGATTCTATAAAAAAATACATACCCGATTTTACAATAGAGTATGATGTAGACCCTGTAAGACAAAGTATAGCTGATTCTTGGCCTAATTCATTAGATAGTAGCAGTGCTGTAAATGAATGGAGTTTTAAAACTAATTATGATTTAGATAAAATGACTAAGGATATGCTAGAAAAATTATCAGAAAAAGGAATTGGCAAATAATAAATTAAGAATTTAGTACCAAAAAATTCAGAGAATAAAACATCTTATATTTATGATTCTATTTTATAATCTTCACTTTTACATAGCTTTTATTCTCTGAAAGACTAACAGTTTTTATTTTTAACATACAACAAACTATTCTTTATAAGCATATTAGTAGTTTTCTAATATGGATTAATCATATAAAAATAAACAGAAAGGAAAAAGCTACTATTGCAAGTATAATAAAAAAACTTAATCAAATTTTACTATACTTTGCATATTATAATACAAGTAGTAGGTGTTAATGTTGCTAAATTTAAGAGAAATTAGAGAAGAAATAATTAAAGAATATATAGGCAATAATTTAATCTCTGAACTTACAGAAGAATTAAAGAACATTCTTATAACTGATTTAAAATCTAACCCATTTAAAAGTAATATTGAACTCAGTATAATACCCGCGAATATAGAAATATTTAAAAAGATAGAAACTAAATTGTTAGAAGCTAAAGTTAATCTAAAAATAGGTTGGGAAAGAATACTTATAAATTCTATCTTAAAAGATTCCTTTGATTTAAATTACGAAATAAATAAAAGTTGTAATGAGCCTTTGATGTTCAGAATCATTATATCAATTGATTCTTATGACGCTTAATCTCATTAAATAAATATCTATGAGGATGTGCTTTTAATTTATGAAATACAAGTTATTTATAGACTTTGAATTTAATATATTAGATGATAATAAATACAAGCTAGAATATAGTGGAGCTGAATTGATTTCAATAGGTTGTGTTTTGGTAGATAATGACTTTAATATAGTTGATGATTATTATTCTTTAGTTAAACCAAAATACAATGAAATACTTTCATTTAAGTGTAAAAAACTCACTAAATTAAACCAGTTAGAAATTAATAATGCTCCTAATCTTTTATATGTTATGGATGATTTTTTCAAATGGTTTAAAAAATTTAGCGATGTTACAATATATAATTGGGGTGATTTTGATATTGCTGGTCTTCTAAATTCCTTTAGAGTATATAAATATGCGGGTACATGCTTAGAGTTATTCAATATGATGATTGATATTCAACCTTTTATATCTCAGCATATTACATATAAAAATAGAGTCTTATCTAAGCAACTATCTTTACTAAATATGAAAAAGATTTTTTCTGTAGAGGGAGAAATTAAACATAATTCACTTTCAGATGCTCTGGATTTAATGAATGTATGTAAATGCTTTTACCTTAACTATCCTAAAGATACTAATACACTTGAAGAATTATACAATAAACTGCCTCCTATTAAAAATCCTTTATATTATATTCCCTATTTTGAGGATGAAAATTTTGAACTTAAATTTGATAAGACTCCAGAAGATATAATAATGTATCTTAAACAAATATTCAATATATTAAATATAAGTAAAAAAGACATTTATTTTAAAAAAAGAAGTGTATTAGTAAATAATTCTAAAATTATCAACTTCAAAAACTTATCTTCTTCTTTTAAATTAATAAAGCTCAATGAATTTGAAGAATATCCTGATTTTGTATTGAAATTAGGTGATAAAAATAATTTTGTTGAATCTGTAGTTAAGATAAATAAAAGTAATAGAAAATCCATAAAAAATTTAATATTGAGATTATCAAGAGTACCTTAAATGATTGAATTCAATTGTTTAAGGTATTTTTTATAATCTGAATTATTTTTTTTATATAGGATATACTAACTTAGTATAAATATTTTTTAAAGGAGTAATTGATAGATATGACAGTGGTATTAATAAGAAGTATTATATTATACATAACAGTGTTGATTGCACTTAGAGTCATGGGAAAAGGTGAAATCGCTGAAATGAACTGTTTTGATTTGGTCATAACACTTTTAATTGCAGAAGTTGCATCCGTCCCAATGGAAAATAATAATATACCAATTATAAATGGTGTTGCAGCAATAACTGGCCTTGTAATTATGCAGACTCTAATTTCATTTTTATCCTTAAAAAGCAGAAAATTAAGTTCATTTTTATCAGGTAAACCTTCTGTCTTAATTGACAAAGGAAAGATTGTATATAATGAACTTAAAAAAGAAAGAGTTAGTATAGATGAGTTGTTAGAACAATTGAGAATTCAAGGTTACTTCAACATAAAAGATGTACAATATGCTATTTTAGAGACTGATGGTAATTTAAGTGTGGTTCCAGCATCAAGTTATAATAGTACTCCTCCAAGAGCTTTTAACCATTTACCAATTCCACTTATTTTGGATGGTAAAATAATAAATAAAAATCTTGATATGGCTGAAAAAGATACTAACTGGTTAATGGGTATCTTAAAGTCTAACCACATAGAAACTTTTAAAGATGTTCTTATTTGTGTTTTAGATGAAAATGACAAAATATTTATTCAAAATAAGAAGGGTGATTAATATTGAAATCTACAACATTTGTTATACTATGGGCTGTTTTATTTATGCTATTTGGATTTTATGTTAATAATAAACTATATGATTTTACGGAAGATTACAAAAACAATATGTCTATATTAGAGAAATCTATAGAAAATGAAGAATGGGAAAAAGCTCAAAAAGAAGCTGATTCTATATCTACTAGATGGTCTAAAGAAAGAAATCATTGGTATAAAGTTTTAAATCATGAATACTTTGACGAAATAGGTCTAAAATTTAATATTCTTGATAAAGCAATTTATACTGAAAATAAATTAAAATCCTTAGAAGAAGTTGAAAGCATAAAAACATATTTAGGAAATATTGTTGAAAGTGTTAAGTTTGATATAAATTATATATTTTAACAGTCACAAATAAGGATATAGATAAAGTAATGATTCTATATCCTTATTTGTTTATTTACAATTTACTACTATAAGAATAAATTTTTAGAGCTTCTCCAATGAATTTGGATGCTCCTTTACCATATTTCTTATCAGTCACCTGTATATAGCTAGAATTTTGTAAATAAAGTTCTGACAAATAATCTAAATAATTCTCTCCTTCATCTATCTTGTAAAATTCATTCATTCGGTTAGTTTCATATACTATATCTCCAACAATATCTTGAATCTCTTCTGAAGAAGGATTTTTACTTAAGTCTGCCACAAGCTTTTCATATAATATGTTTATTTTGGGTTGTTTATTACCTAAATAACTCTTCAAAACTTCTCCAATAAATTTACACGCTCCATTACCATACTTTTTATCAACTTCTTTTATCCATATAGGATTTAGTAAATAATTTTGCACCATGCTATACCAATTATCATCTCCATACTCCATATTAAAAAGTTCATAATCTTTCTTAGATGTATCTGTTATCTCTTTAGCAATTTTTTGAAGTTCCTTTGATAAAGGATTTTTATTTAAATCTGCTACAAGTATTTTATATAGTTCACTTAATTTTGGATGATTATCTTCCAAACAGTCTTTTTTAAATTCATCAAATTGTTCTGCTAAAGTCAATATATCACTATTAAAATTTTTCTTTATAGCCTCAGAATATTTCTCAATACTTCCATATATTTTTATAGCCATTTTAGCAATTTCATCTTCTTTAGATTTAAACTTCTCAATATGTTCATTATATTTCTCTACACTACCATAAATTTTAATTACTTTATCTTCATGCTCTATTTTAAATTCCTCTAATACTTTAAAATATTCACTCATATCAAATTCTTTGAAGTTTACTACATTTTCTCCTTTTAACGTTTTGTCTATAATTTCTATTAGACTATCCAATCTTTTACGTTTTATAATAAGTAGCTTTCTTTGACTTTTTAGAGCATGCATTTTATCAAAGTATGGGCTTAACATTATATCTTTAACTTCTTTTAAAGGTATCTCAAGCTCTTTAAAAAATAAAATTTGTTGAAGCGTTTTAATAGCTTCATCATCATAAAACCTGTACCCTGCTTCTGTAATTTCACTTGGTTTTAATAAACCTATCTCGTCATAGTAATGTAATGTGCGCACACTTATTCCTGTCAAATCTGAAACTTGTTTTACTGTTCTCATTGCCTCACCTCAAAATTTTATTTTACAGCTACGAATATTAATAAATATTTATATATCTATCAGTATTTATTAATATTTTCAAACTATGTTTTCATATTACAATATAACGTGGTGTTAGAGTCAACACTTTATAAATATATAATTTGATTTTTTGAACTCATTTCATATTTAAATTTTGATTATCTAGTTAATATACTTTTTCCTAACATTATTAAAAAGAAATCTTGTTCTATATTCATATACCTAACATTAAGTATCCAGATTTCATTTGTTTCAAAATTTCGGAAAATAGTAAAGGAAGTTTTTCAGTTTCATCATCCTTATTCAATAAATAATCTATTATTATATTAGATATTTTTTCAATTATAATTGCGCTTTCTTCAAAAATCTCTGCTACTTGTACCCAACAGTCATTTTTGTATTCAGTTCCAATAGATTTAAGCATCTTGCTCATTTTATCAAAACCACCTTTAAATTCGACACTATCTGGTTCTTCAATTCCTTTGATTGCATTTGGAATAGTTGGTACTGTTCCAAAAAACATAACCATATTAGCTAAAATCCTATCATAGTCATCTTTTTCCAGTTCATGTTTCCATTGTGACAATTCTTTGATAAACTTTTCAAAACCTTTATATCCTAAAAACCCTGTAGGTGGATTTAAAAACATATCACGCTTTATAGCGAGTGCTTCTTGAGCAATCTGATATTTATTCTTTGAACTATTCATTCTAACTGTACAAATTGTATTCGCTTTGCTTAATCCAGGATAACTACAATTCATACATTCACATAGTTCATCATAAGAAATAGAGATTAAATCAGTTATCCCACAATCATATAAATATATTCTTTCTTCTATATCATCATACCCTACCATAAGCACATAATGAAAAGGAATATGCTCTTTATGATATAATTTTTCATAATATGGCAGATAATACATATCTAAGGCTCCTAAAACAACTGGATAACCAGAATCAATTTCTGATTTTGCTTTTTTTAAAGCTTGTTCATACTTTTTAAACTCATAGTGTTTATATTCAAAACCAACAATAGGTGCTAAAAATTCATACATTTTTTTGGTTCTTCCATCCCCCAAAGCAACCATTCTCTTTAATTCTTTTTTATTTGTTTTTAGATAACAAAACGAGCCAAAACCTGATAATAAAAAGAAAAAATCATTTGGCAGAGATTCACCCATTTTATTCATATATATATCTTCTATACCATTCCACATACATTCATAATCATGTAAATGGTGCTTTATTTCAATTATTTTCCTCATTTAATTTACCTCCATTTATAAATAATTTCATTATGGAATTAATAGTGTTTTCATAAATTATATCTTTATAATTTCAAATGATATGGTTATTGCCTTCTACGATTAGTAGCTTTTTCATGTATATTTTTAATTAAACCTAGTATAAACCCTCCTATAATGTGAGAGTCAATGGCAAAATTCAAAAATAAGTATTCATATTGTGTAACTTATAATAAAATTAGACTTTTAATGCTTGTAAATAAGTAGAAAATCTTGAGAAAAATAAGTTTTAAAATTTCTTGTATTGTAATCAAATAAATTATTACAAATAATATAATAATTTTATATAAAAAAGAGTATATAAAAAACTAAAAAACGTTTCTTATATACTCTAATAATTTTAATTTACTATATTCTATTATTTCCCAGCCTTCATAGCTCTAATTTTTAGTGGTAAAGTAAATAAATTAATAAATCCTTCTGCATCTTTATGGTCATAAAGTTCACTATCTCCAAAAGAAGATATTCCTTCATCATAAAGTGCATTTTCAGTAAATATTCCAGCAGGTTTTATATTACCTTTGTAAAGTTTAACTTTTACTGTCCCTGTAACATTATCTTGAGTTTGTTCCATAAATGCATCTATAGATTCTCTTAATTTACAGTACCATAATCCATTATAAATAAGCTCTCCATATTTGTAAGATATCATTTGCTTAAAGTGTAGTGTGTCTTTATCTAAAGTAGCACTTTCTAAAATATTGTGTGCTTCATAAAGAATTGTTCCTCCTGGAGTTTCATATATACCTCTTGATTTCATACCAACAAGTCTATTCTCAACTATATCTATAACTCCAATTCCATGCTTACAACCTAACTCATTTAATTTATGAATTAATGCCACTGGAGATAATTCTTCACCATTTATCTTTTTAGGCTCACCTTTTTCAAAATAAACCTCTACATATTCAGCTACATCACATGCATCCTCAGGGTCTACACATTGTTTATATACATCCTTTTTATGTTCATTTTGTAAATGTTCTATGTCTCCACCTTCTGTTGATACATGCCAAAGGTTAGCATCTACTGAATATATTTTAGCTTTAGTTGCTGTTACTTTTATGTTGTGTTTCTCAGCATAATCTATAGCATCTTCTCTTGATTTTATATCCCATATTCTCCAAGGAGCTATAACTTTTATAGTTGGGTCAAGGGCTGCAATTGTAGCTTCAAATCTAACTTGGTCATTACCTTTTCCTGTACATCCATGGCATATATATTTTGCTCCTTCTTTATGAGCAACTTCAACTAATTTTTTAGCTATTATAGGTCTTGCTAAAGAAGTTCCTAATAAGTATTTTCCTTCATATTTTGCTTCTGCTTTTACAGCTTTAAATATAGTTTCCGTCACAAACTCTTCACTTATATCATCTACATAGGCTTTTGATGCTCCACTTTGTAAAGCTTTTTCATAAACATCTTCCATTTTATCTTCTTGACCTACATTTCCACAAACAGCTATAACTTCTATATCTTCATAATTTTCCTTTAACCAAGGTATTATAATTGATGTATCAAGTCCTCCTGAATATGCTAATACTACTTTTTCCTTCATTGTTAATTCCTCCCAATTTTAAATTATAATTTTATATTTTTTATTTTTTAATAGAAACTCTTAATATTTAATGACTTTAAAAATATAGATTCTTATAAAATCATTTTAATACTAAAAAAACCCCTCAGTATTTTTAAATACTAAGAGGCGAAATATCCGCGGTACCACTCTTATTGATAAACTTAGATAATCAATCAGTAAATGTATAACTACTAAATACATATTAGTAAATAAATATATTAAAAAACGCCTCTTGGAAAAACCAAGAGACGAAATATATCCGCGTTACCACTCTAATTGATAAGATAAACTTATCCACTCTTTCTCTTAAGGCGAGATTACCTACTAACATACTAAATTCAATTAGCATCCTCCAAAGTTCTTTTCACTAATACTTATTTGCTAAGCTTCCACCATCCTCAGCTCTCTATAAAATACATAAAAGTTACTCTCTTTTTCATCGGATTTAAATATCAAATTTTTTAGACATCTCTTATAGAATATATAATAGTTTATTTTTCCATTTATGTCAACTATATAATTTATTTTCTTTTTAAAATATTTTCTCTTTAAGCTTACTCATATTTTACTTTCCAAAGGCATAGTCCTTTAGCTGGTGCGGTGTCTGATGACTTACTTCTGTCTTTCGACTCAAGCATATGCTTAACATCTTGTGGTGCTTTTCTTTTAAGGCCAACATCTATTAATGCTCCTACTATTATTCTTACCATATTATATAAAAATCCATTTCCCTCTATATATATTTCTACAATATCATCATTTTCTTTTATATTTATTGAGTAAATTTCTCTTACATTAGATTTTTTCTTAGACTTAGAAGAAGCAAAGCTAGTAAAATCATGTTCTCCTATTAAATACTCACTTGCTTTTCTCATTCTATCTAAATCTAATTTTTTACTTATGTGTGCAGCATACTTTCTCATAAAAGGACTGTGATATTTATTATTATCAATCTTATATAAATAAGTTTTTGATTTTACATTGTATCTTGAATGAAATCTTTCATCAACTTCCTCAACAGTTTTTACAACTATATCCTCTGGCAAATATTCATATAGATATTTTTGAATTTTATCTACTGAATCCATACAATTTGTTTTAAAGTTTATAACTTGACCTCTTGCATGTGCTCCCATATCAGTTCTCCCAGAACCAATTATCTCAATAGTTTCATTGGCCATTTTACTTAAGACAGACTCAAGCTTTTCTTGTATAGTCATGTCATTATCGCCTAATTTTTGATAACCTTTGTATCTTGAACCATCATATGCTACTATCATTTTTATATTTCTCATCTTAATCCTCTTTCTAAGAATTTATGCCTGTTTAGCAAATTTATTTTTTATATTAAAAGTTATTTTTGTTCCAACATTCTTTTCACTTTCTATTTTCATTACTCCACCATGAAGTTTTACAATTTCATTACTAATTGCAAGACCTAATCCACTGCCAGCCTTGTTGTAATCCTCTTGGAAAAATTTATCTAAAACTTTATTTAAATTTTGCTTTTCTATACCTGAACCATTATCTTCAACTGATATAGTTGTTATATCTTCATCCTGAGAAGCTACAACTTTTATGTAACCACCCTGACTAGTGAATTTAAATGAATTTTGTATTAAATTTATAAGAACTTGTCTTAGTCTATTTTTATCTCCTTGGATATTTTCTATGAATTCATTTTCAAATTCAAATAAAAGTGATATATCTTTTTCAGCTGCTTTAACTTTCAACTGATTTACAACCCCAACAACTAATCCTTCAACATCAACTATATCAATATGAAGCTTTATCCTATCAGAAGAAAGCCTTGAGAAATCCAATAATTCTTCTACCAACTTTATAAGTCTTTCTGTCTCATCTTGTATAATACCTAGACCTAAATCTAACTCTTCTCTAGTTATACTTTCATATCCTAATGTTTCACTCCATCCCTTTATAGATGTAAGAGGGGTTCTCAACTCATGAGATACAGAAGATATAAATTCTTCTTTCAATTTTTCACTCTTATCAATTTCATGTGCCATATGTTCAAATGTCTGTGCTAAATCACCAATTTCATCATCTACAATCTTCATATTTTCCAATTTTATATTGTAGTTTCCTACAGCTAATTCGTTTGCAAACTTCTTTAGCTCTCTCAATGGTTTTATAAGAGTCTCAGCAAATTTGAGACTTATTAATATAGCTATAATAAGTATAAATATTCCCGCCAATATAAGCCATGTAGCTTGCTTTAATATGGCGTTATCAATTCCATCTAATGAAACAGTATATCTAACAACACCTTCTATAATATTATTTACTTTGAGTGGTAAGGAGATGCTCATGACATGCTCTCCTGTATCTGGTATTTTATAAGTATATGGTGTTAAATTTTTAGTCTTTACATCTCTTAATGCATTATCTACATCTTCATAATTTGCTTTTTCTTTACTTTTAAATCCATATTGGTCCAATATAACATTTTTATTCTTATCTATTATCGAAATCCCAAATTCTGAATTCTTTGTTAATGGCTGTTTATCAAAAATATTTTTAACTTTTTTCTCAAAGCTTGTAGTTTCCATTGTAATAGCATTATATTCATCAGCGTATTTTATTTCAGATTCAAGTAACTGTTTAACAGAATCATAGTAATAGTTTTGTATATAAAACATGAATAGCCCTTCAAACAGAGTTACCATTATAATAATTATTATAAAATAGTTTTTTATTACTTTTTTTCTCAGACCTTCAAAATGTAACACTATTATTCTTCCTTTCTAAAACAGTATCCATAACCCCAAATAGTTTGTATATATTTTGGTTTTGATGGGTCATCTTCTATTTTATTTCTTATCCTTCTTATATTTACATCTACTATTTTAAAATCATACAAATAATTAGTTCCCCATACCTCATCTAATATCTGATCTCTACTTAATGATTGTTTAGCATTTGATATCAAATATTTTACTATTGAAAATTCTGTTGGAGTAAGTTCAATCTCTTTACCATTCTTAAATAATTTTCTTTTATCTATATCAAGTATAAATGGTGGCGAGACTATCTCACTTGACTTAACATTTGAATCATCTTTTGCAACTCTTCTGATAAGAGCAGAAACCCTAACTAAAAGTTCCTTTATACTAAATGGTTTTATGATGTAATCATCTGCTCCTGAAATAAATCCTTCTATTTTATCATCTTCTTGAGCTTTTGCAGTAAGCATTATTATCCCAACTTGATCAAAATTTTCCCTTATAAACTTACAAACCTCTATCCCACTTATATCTGGAAGCATTACATCTAAAAGAGCTATTGTAATATCACTTTCTGTTGTCATTTTTTCTATAGCTTCTCTACCAGTACCTGCTTCAACTATTTCATAGCCTTCTCTTTTTAAGTTTATACTGACAAAACTTCTAATTCCAATTTCATCTTCTAGTATAAGTATTTTTTCCTTCATAAAATAAAACCTCCAATTGAGTGTAATATTAACCATATATTAATGAGAAATACTCTTTTAATGCGTCTATCGTAATATCTAACTTATCCATTTCATTTGCATCATTTATAGTTAGTAAAAAAGTATATTCATCGCTTTCTTGAAGTACAATAGAATTTTGTGTATTTGCACTTTTTCTATCTTCAAGTTTATTTTTACTCTCTACTATTATATTAAATAAATTCTTACGTTCTGAATAATCAAAATAGTAAAATTTAAATACAGCTTTTTCCCCAACAAATTCTTGTTCAACAATTATTTTATCTACTAAATTATTTTGCATAAATAATCTAAAATTGTATTTATAATTATAGTATATCTGGCTTATAAATATTAATTTTGAATTAGAATCTTCTTTCCCATTCCATCTGTACCAACTTATATTAGCAGATGCTTTAGAGGTATAAGTATTTCTATTCCCTCCAGCAACTATAGGTATCTCTATAATTTTATCTTTATCAACATCATCAACAGGTATGTAATAAGGTTTAGTAATAGTTTTATCATAATCACTAAACACTTTTTGAATTTTATCATTTTTCATATATAATATCTGTGTGATATAATTATTTTCTTTTAACATGGGAATATCTAGTACAACACCTTTGATGGATGCAGCTGAATTTCCAACAGATGAAGCAACATTACCTAGAGTTATATATAACTCATTTAGATTTTTTACATTTTCAAATTTGACATAATCCTTAACCTTCATAGTTCCATCAAAATTTGCAACAGTTGCAAACATCTCATTAGTTTTATTATTCAAATGAAGCATTAATATATCTATCTTGTCATCTCCATCTATATAACCAATCTTTACCTTCATATCGTTAAAATCTTCTTTATTTTGAATCCAAGAAGCATCTAAATCGTATACTTTTGTGATTTCATTATCCCTTACTTTGTATATATGCATATTAGTTTTATCTTTGGATTTAACAAGTAAAATAACTTCCTTATATCCATCTGAATCCAAATCATAGAAATTAGCATATTCTATTGATTCTCCATTTTCTAAATAATGGTCTCCTAGTACATATTTTTCACCATTGTAACTTAAAGTTACAAAACCTACTTTATTAACATTATTACTTAAATCTTCTTTTTGCTCAAATACTACTAATTCATCAACTCCATCACTATTTAAATCTACCTTATTTATTTTTCCTACCTCTTTTGTATTAGAAGGCAATATCATAGATGAGTCTGGTTTTAGTAGCTGATCTATACCATCGTACAATACTTTTTTTGTATCATCATAGTTAGGTATCTTTGCCAATTGTTCTGGAGATTCAGTTTTAACATTACATCCAGTAACAAATAACATCATTAAGCCTGATACAATAATAAGCTTTAATAACTTCATTTAACCCCTCCTAATCCTACAATCTTAAATTTTTCTTTTTTCTCGCAAAAATCTCCTCACAATAGTTAGACGTTTCAAATCCTCATAAGGTTTTACTTATTTTAACAAAACTTTATATTTTAATAAAACTTATGATAAATATAAAATCTAATTATTATTTCTAGGAGGTTTAGGCCCTGGATATTGGAAAAAGTTAGTTTTTAGCATACCATTATATAATTTTCTCTTTTTAGCTGCTTTTTGTCCAAATTCATATTCAAATTCTTCATAGGAAGTTATCAGATAATATGACCAATTTTTTAACTTTCTAAATGCATAACCAAGCTCTTTATATAATTGTTTAACACTATCCTTATCTTCCAATCGTTCTCCATAAGGAGGATTGGTAACTATAAATCCAAATTCTTCTTCACTCTCAAACTCAGTTGCATCTCCTACATTGAATTCTATATATTCATCTACACCTGCTATTTCTGCATTTTCTCGAGCTATATCTATACATTCTGCATCTATATCATATCCATAAATTTTAAATTTAGATTCATTGTCTATTTTATTAAAAGCATCTTTTCTTACATCCCACCAAATCTTTTTATCAAGCGTTCTCCATTTTTCTGATATAAATTCTCTATTTAATCCAGGTGCCATATTTATACCTATCATAGCTGCTTCAATTAATATAGTACCAGAACCACACATAGGGTCTACTAAAGTCCTACCTGCTTTCCAAGGAGTTAAGTAGATAAGTCCAGAAGCTAAAGTTTCTCTTATCGGAGCTTTATTTGCTTTTTCTCTATATCCTCTTTTATGTAAAGCATCTCCTGTTGTGTCTATTGAAAGAGTTACTTTATCTTTGTGTATAAATACAAATATAGGGTATTTTTCTTTATCTTCTTTAAGCAAACCATCCTCTAAATAACTTTTCTTCAAGCTTTCTACAATAGCTTTTTTTACTATAGCTTGTACATCTGGTGTACTGTATAATTTTGATTTTATAGAAGAAGCTTTTGAAATAGGAAATTGAGCTCCATAAGGTATATATTTAGACCAATTTATCCTTTTTGTATTTTCAAATAATTCATCAAAGCTTTTTGCTTCAAACTCAGCAATCTTAAGATGTACTCTTTCTGCACATCTTAACCACATGTTTGATTTTGCTATCCCAAATTCATCAGTCTTATATGTTATTCTTCCATCTTCTGTTTTTATTATTTCATATCCCAAATTAGTAATTTCTCTAGCCAACATTTTTTCCATTCCAAAAAAACATGGCGATATTAATGTATAGTTTTTCATAAAACCTCCTGTTTCCTATATTAATTACAACGATTATTTATTTTTTAACCTATTTACATGTTTAAATTCATACTTCCCATTTGATATCCTGACATATCTAGTGTAACATATTTAAAGCCAAATTTTTTTAATTTAGTGTCAACTTTACTAAAATTGTTATTTTCAAAAAATTTACCTAATTCTTCCTGATTAACTTCTATTCTAGCTATATCTCCATGCATTCTTACTCTAAATTGAGAAAAGCCCAAATCAGATAAATATTCTTCACTTTTTTCTATTATCCTAAGCTTTTCATCTGTAATTTCAACACCATAAGGAATTCTGCTTGCCAGACATGCAAATGATGGTTTGTTAAAAGTTTCTAACTTCATATCTCTTGAAAGTAACCTAATTTCATTTTTCTTTAATCCACTTTCTTTCAATGGACTAATTACTTCTAGTTCATTTAGTGCTTTAAGACCTGGTCTATAGTCTCCTAAATCATCTACATTGGTTCCATCTACTATGTACTTTATATTATGTTCCTTTGCGACCTCTTTTATTTTAGTAAATATATATTTTTTACAATAATAACATCTTTCAACACCATTTTCTTTGAATTCCTTTAAATCAAAATCTTCTATTCTTAATATAATATGTTTAACTCCAAAATTTTTAGTATATTGTTTTGCTTCTTCTATTTCTCTATTTGAGTGCATCATTGCATGAATAGTTACAGCTATAACATTATCTCCTAATGTATCTCTTGCTACTTTAAGTAAGAAATTACTGTCAACTCCACCTGAATAAGCAACTGCCACACTTTCTAATCCAATCAATTTTTCTCTTAATTTTTCTAACTTTTCTCTTTCCTTCACTAAATCTACCTCCATATCAATAAAATATGAACTCTAAAACTATTCTTATTTTTTACATACTTAATGATTATAACATATAAAGTATATATTTAAAAAATTAGAATGACTTTTAAATATATTAATTATAATATTAAAGTACTTTTATTTATATCTTTACAATTTAAGCATATTGCTGTATTACACTATATAAAAACAAAACAGTGTAATACAGTAATATACTTAAAAGCCATGAAGCCTAAATAGCCTATCTTCATGGCTAAGTTCACGATTTTATTCTCATATAATTACTCTTCTTATCGATATAATTGTAAATTACAAAAAGATACTATCATTAAAAATGTTTTAAAAACTTAATACTTATAGTTTACAGAGCCCTATATCAATCCCACCAAAAAAGCCATATGGTAGAATCTTGTATTACCTCTTTTAAAGCTCTTAATGTCTCATATCCTTGTACAATAATATCTTCACAGTACAAGATTAACTCTATGCATAGGTTATTGAACATTTTATTGTCACTAGGTATATTTTTTGAAAAATATTGGACTGTGTCACATCCAATTGCTATTGGGTATGCTCCATAGTTTTCGTACCAATATTTTGCAACTGCTATATGCTCTTCATCACTAGGACAATCGTTAAATCCACCAATTGGTATATATGCAAATACTTCATAAGGTTTAGTTGTTGGAACTTTAGCTATGTAAACTTTGTTATTTTCTTGAAATATATCTATATTTGTAATTGGGTTAAAACTTTTATAATCACAAAAAATATCTTCTGACTCTATGAGTTCCTTTACCACCTCTGAAATTTCACTCTTCCTACACTTGAAAAATTCATTTACATCAATTTCATTATATTTTTTCAGACAATGCTCTTTGTAGTTCTCAAGAGAACCATACTCTTTATTGACAATATCAATGTTTTCTTTTAGCAATCCTACCTTTTCATCGATAATTATAATTGGTGTATATCCTTTTTCTTTTCCATCTTCTATCATTGTCTCCAATAAATTGTCAATATCAATCTCATTGTTCACAGGAACACATTCAAAACCATATAAATCTTCAATACCCATATTTATCTCCTATTCTTTTTAGATTTAATTCTTTTGAAAGTTTTCTTTTTTTGTTGTCAAATTTTTAAATACTATTATTATTTGTAAAACTATAAGTAGAGGTATAATTTATAAAAAACATTCATATTAAATAAATTTTCATTTAATTTTTTGTATAAATATAACGTTTTTATGACAATATCCTCATATAAATATAATATCACAAAACAAATGTTCATGGTTAATAATAAGTAATTTTGTAATAATTCGTTGTAATATTATGTTATTTTAAATAAAATAAATGATATAATTTGTATAAGAAAGGGTATATTTATTCACATTAAATTTATTTGAGACAATGTCAATGTGAATTTTTTTAATAGTAACAAATATCCCCAAAATAATAAATAATATTAGACTTTATGTATAGTATAAATTCTAATAAATCACATGCATGTTTGCAAGAATTAATAGATTAAAATCAAGATTTAGATTTAATAGTACTTTTATGTGAAAAGATATGTATTTATTTAATATATTAAACTCAGAAAGTACAAGATTCTACTATCTAATAGCTAATAATTCTATTGATGTGCTTTTAATCCCAATACTAAAAACACTTACATAGAGACTAGAAATGTACTTTTCTAACTTGTAATTAACAGTAATTACTATGTATAAATTTTAACTGCATTGAGAAAATAGTAGAATAATATACCTGTAAAATTTATTAGAGTTGTATATTCACGTGTATTTCTTATTATTTATGTATAACAAAAGTAAATTTAATACATAAATTTATAGGTGTACCAATTAAAAATTTTAACTAATACACCCATTGATTTCTATTCTTCCTTTAATAAAATATCTTTCCATACATCTTCTTTAAACCCTAATAGTACATTTTTACCATCAAATAGTAGTGGTCTTTTAATAAGCATACCATCACTTACTAATATTTCTAGCAGTTTATCATCTGACTCAGTCTTTACTACATCTTTAAGACCTAATTCTCTATATTTCATTCCACTTGTATTAAAAAACTTTTTTATATCATATCCACTAATATTATAAATTAATTCTAATTCATTTTTAGTTGGTGGATTTTGAACCATATCTATATCCTCAAATTCCAAATTATTTTCTTTAAGCCATTTTTTTGCTTTTTTAACTGTAGAACATTTTGTATATCCATATAATTTAATCATTATAGTAAAACTTCCTTTCTAATTTTTTATCTCTATATTTACATTTTTATACCCATAATATGTATATTATAATCAAGTTTTATCATAAATACGATAGAACAGTTCAAATTTTCTAGCATCAATAGATACAGTCTTAGTTATATTAAAATCTCCATATTTGCTTTCATTAAATTTATAATTGCTACTGTTGATGATAAATTCTTCCTCCTCATACTTTTTCTTTAGCTATTTTGGTGTGAAGTATGGCATTTCTATAATTTTAATCTTACATTATACATTTTTTGAATTTGTATACATGTAAAAGCCGTGACAGTTTGATATCACGACTTTTTTACCACACAGTTAAATTAAATTTTAACTGCTCTAATATATCAAAATTTATATTTTTCATTGTAAAAGTCAGACAAACAATTCTTATTTTTTTATAAAATTTCAATATAAATTTCGTTTTTAAAAATTTAAACAATTTTTTCTTTTATTTGAATATCCTCAACTATACCATCTTTTATACTTATAATCTTATCAGCAACACTATTTGAAAATACAACATCATGTGTAATTATCAGTATAGTCATGCCTTTATCTTTAAGCCTATTCATTATATTTACTACTTTTTGAATAGTATCAATATCAAGTGCAGAAGTAGGCTCATCAAAACAAAGAACTTTTGGCATTAATGCACAAGACCTAGCTATTGCAACTCTTTGTTGCTGTCCTCCTGACAACTCAAATGGATATGAGTTCAATTTTTCTTCCAAATCAACTAGTCTCAAAAGTTCTTTAGCTCTATTTTCAGCTTCCTCTCTAGGGACTTTAAAAACATTAACTGGAGATTCAATTATATTTTCAAGGACAGTCATATGAGGAAATAGATTAAAGTTTTGAAAAACCATACCTATTTTACCACGTATTTTTGCCATGTCTTTCTTACTTTTTATTATTTCATTATCTATTATAATTTCTCCACTATCAAATTCTTCAAGACCATTTATACATCTTAATATTGTGGTCTTCCCTGCACCAGATTTACCAAGCAAAACTCCAATCTGACCTTCTTCTAGTTCAAAAGAAATATCTTTAAGCACTTTATTTTTTTTAAATGATTTATTTAAATTCCTGATTTTCAACATATAAAAAACCTCCTCCTATAATTATTGTAGCTTTATCTGTAATAAGAATATTTTTTTTCAAGTAATTCAAATCCCTTAGTAAGTATAGCTACAAATATAAGATATATTGCTCCTGCCTCAAATAGTGGTAACAAACTTGCTTCTCTATTCATTGCTATTTGAGATATTCTTAAAATATCATTTAATCCTAATATATATACTAAAGATGTATCTTTTACTAATGTAATTACTTCATTTGAAATAGGTGCTAGTATTCTTTTAAAAACTTGTGGAAATATTATTCTCTTGTACATCGTAAATTTGTCAAACCCTAGTACTTTTGAAGCTTCATATTGACCTCTATCTATTGATTGTATTCCACCTCTAAATATTTCTGCAAAGTATGCTGCATAATTTAAGAAGAAAGCTACTATTCCAGCTGTAAACCTGTCAAATACAATTCCTATAAGAGGTAAACCATAGAATATGACTATCATTTGTAAAAGTAAAGGTGTTCCTCTCATTATTAATATATAACATTGTGTAATACCACTTATTAATTTATTTTTTGATAATCTTAAAAATGCAACTCCAATCCCCAATGGAATTGATACTATTAATGTTATACAAAACATTGCTATAACTATTTCTAAACCTTGTAACATGCCTTTAGTGCCCCCTTCTTAACAGCTAACTTATCTCTTATTTAAACCACTTATCATAAATTTTGTCAAAAGCTCCATCTTTTTTCATTTCTTTTAATGTTTCATTTATTTTTTTACAAAGTTCTGGATTTTCCTTAGATGTTGCTACAACATAATCTTCTAATCCAAAATCTTCTTTTAATACTTTATATTTATCTTCACCTTTTTGTCCCATATAGTATCTAATTAAAACTTCATCACCAACAACTGCGCTAGTTCTACCTATCTCTAAGTCTCTAAGTGCTTTATCGTAAGTATCATAAAGAACTGGTGCTCCACCCTTTAAGCTATTCATAAAATCTTTATCTTTTTCTACTGCATCAAGAGCTGTTGAACCTTGTTGAGTTCCAACTTCTTTATCTTTTAAATCAGCTTTTGTATTTACTTTTGAATCACTTAAAGTAACTATTATTTGTTTATTTTGTAAATAAGGTTCTGTATATGATACTATTTTCTTTCTCTCATCTGTTATAGAATATCCATTCCATAATACATCTACAGTTTTTGAATCATTTAACTCTGTTTCTTTCATTGACCAATCTATTGGTTGAAATTTAACTTCCATTCCAAGTCTCTTAAATGTCTCTTTTGCTAAATCAACATCAAATCCCACTGTTTCTCCTTTTTCATCTAAAAATCCCATTGGTACAAATGTATTATCAAATCCTACAATTACCTCTTTTTTTGATGCATTTGAAGCATCTTTATCCTTTTCATTATCTGATTTTGAGCAACCTGCCATTCCACTTACTAAACCTAACATAATTGTAAATAATCCTAATTTTTTTAATATATTTTTCATAATATTCTCCCTCGTCTTTTAAATTTTTAAATTTTAAATATTTTGATTATTTCAGAAAAAATGTATCTATTGCAATATAATTCTCTGCGCGCTTAAAAAATTATATTAAAAAACTCCCGTCTCTAGCTATTGCTAGAGGACGGGAGTTAAATCTCGTGGTTCCACCTCTGTTCATTAATGCCTCACGACACTAACCTCTTTAAGTACAATAAAAATTATACTCTAGCACTATAACGGATGCAAGGATACCGGGAAACTCCTAGTAAAGTATTTTTACTCTTTCAGAGTCCTGCTCAAAGATGTGTTCAAAGTAAAATCTATTGCTCCTCTCACCAATCGGAAACTCTCTGTTTAAGATTACCTACTTTTACTATTTCTTTTCATCGCATTTAATGTTGTTTTGAATTCTTATTTATGATATTGATTTTATATCATAAGGCAATATCTGTCAATATATATTTTAAAATAAATATAAAAATCTAATTCCAAGGTACAACTTCTACCTCACCATAGCATCGTTCTACCAATCTATTAGAATACTCTCCTTTATATCCCAAAATAAAAAGCAAAACAAGCTCAATATATCTTGTTCCTATTGAAATGATATTCCAAATGTCTTCAACTTCTAATGTAGCTCTATGAGCTTTTCTACTTGGATGAACTATACTATTTCTTAAATAAATAACTAAATCTATTCCATCATCAAACTTCTTTTTTATCATGCTATCAAATATGTCTAACTCATATTTACCATATGGTATCTTACATATATCAAGTAGAAGTCTGATATTTTTAGATGCCAAATTATGGTCAAAAGTTTCATCTGTAAGCACCTTATTTTGCTCTACCAGCACTACATATGACAAAGTTTCAAGTGCAATCTGTACAGATATTATATTATTTTCCATAGTCACACTTCCAAGAGACTCTATATACCAATCAACGACACTCTTTATCGCGGAGCCATAATAAAAATCTTCTAATTTTTTACACATGAGACTTATATATTTTTCTATATTATGATAGTTCGACAGCGTATCTGACCATGTTGGTACATATCTAAAAGGTGTTATTTGATTTTCATTCCAAATTCTATAAACTTCATTCCCATTTCTATATCCTTTTGCCAAACAAAATCCAACATATCTGCCACACATAAAACTCAAGGCTGTTGATATTCTATCTAAAAGATTTATTGTATTATTAGTTCTAAAAATTCTACCATCTTTTCTTCTAATCCTACCTATATGAGTTATTATTGCACCAGATTTAGACTTTAAATCTGACTTCAATTCTTTTCTATAATCATACCGTTTATCTATAGTAACAACATAATCATTTATATCAAATTCAATTCTACCTGCATATACCTTATCATTGTATTTTATAAGTTTTCCAGGTATTTTATCTAAGTTTATTATATTAAAATCTACATGTTCAACATAAGAGTTTTTAGATTTTATACAATCATCATTGATATATCCCTCTATCACAAAATCACTTAGAGTGTTTATTGTTATAGAAATAATCTTATAACCATAGACTTCAAGAATAGCATTATCATAGTCCAAAACTAAGTTCTCATCTTCATTTTCTATATCTTCAATGCAACCTATATCTGCTTTAAAACTTATGGATATTGGAGGTGTCATTTTATAATAAACTTTTCCATTACATCTATATTTCTTATCTAAATATATACAAAATCTACCTTCATAGATACTAATATCTTCATTGATACCATAGCTTAAATATTCTGATGTTATAGAATCATCAATTTCTTTCATTTTTATTCCCACCTTTGCTTTTGTATAATAACATGGGGATTTCATTTCTTTTTTATTTAGTAAAACCCAATCTATTATATAATTCAATATATTATTTTTATTAATTATGTATTTTATAATTTCTTATAAAAACAGTATCATTCTAGTATCATCGTTTGTTAGAGACATTATGTATTTTATAATTTTTTATTTATTAATAATACCTAAAATAGATTTTAAGAAATCATTTTATTACCATAGCTTTTATTCATTTAGATATTATCATTCATATATGTACATTGTCAAAGAAAACATTTAATTTATTAAATATTTTCTTTAACAATATATTATTATAATCTTATAAATAATATATTTAATAAACTGAATCTATTTCATTAAATGATTTTTCAAAATAAAAATGGTAGCTTTAATTTGTTATTTCAAAACTACCATTAGATTATGTATATTTTCTTTTAACATATAAAGCTTTTACTCATTACAACGATTTTTACTACGTTTATTTAGTCTATATATTCAAAATATTATGGCACTCATAAAATTGGAACCCAAAATTCAATCAAACTTTTACCATCCTTATCAACTAATTCTCCATATCTCGCAAAATCATATTTAGCATTTTCATTTAACTGGCATGTTGACTGAGGTAACCATTCTTTATAAGCATAATCTACAACAGGTTGTAAGCTATCTTCTCTCTTTGCTTTAAAGGTAAAAACTATATTTTGCACATTCACCTATAACAGAAAAACCTAGTCGTGTATTTCCTTTATAGCCTACTAAAAGAATTTTGTCATTTTCAACCATTTTAACTTCCATTATTCTATCACCTCTCAAAGTTTCTTTTCCATCAACAGTAAACTTTAATTGTACAGGATGAAAATCTCCTTTTTTTCTAAATGATTGTGGGCTACATTTAAGCATAGCCTTAAATCCAATTGTAAATGATTGTTGTGTTTCATATCCAGCAAATAGTGAAATTTCCATAATTGGCTTATCTGTAAAAATTAGTAACCTTCTAGTATGATTGTACCTAATTCTGTCTTAGCTATTTTCACATTTCTTGCTATTGTCAAAAAAAATTAATCACTAATAATGATGGCAACCCGTAAAATTTGGATAATATATCATTACTCAAGGTTAGATAATGTATTTCTTATGTCCTTTTCTACTAATGACTTCATATTATCATTATAAATATTTATATCTGCATTACTTAATTCCGCTCTTATACGATGAATAAGTTGTTTCTTATACTTTATGATATTAGGTAATGACTGAATAAAATTTCTCGATACAGAAGGCTTTTTATCCACAATGTGACTTAGTATACTATCTATATTCATTTCAATTTTATTATCAGTATCCCACTTAGCATTTGCAACTATTAACAACAATCCTCTTGTACGAATATATGAACTTTCATTATTAATCATTTCTAGAAAATAATCAAAAAAACAGTATGTAATGTTTGATTTTTTACTTTCATTTTCTAGAAATAAAAAAGTTTTATATGCTTCAGTATGATTTTTTGAACATAATTCTTTAATAAGTAAATCAATATTTTCCAATATTTTCATCTCCTTTGTAACAAATATTTATTTAAGCTGAGTATAACATAACAAAAAATAAATAGAAATAATTGCGATACCTATATAAATATTATCTGTTAATCAATCTGATTTACATCAATGCATGTTAATACTCAATTTTCATTTAAATTCTGTTAATAAGTAATATAATTTTTTTCTAAATTATACTAGTAAAAAGACGCTCCTTTCTGAGCGTCTTCATAATATAAAAATCTAATATTCTTTTAAAGTTCATTGCGTTTTATTTGTAATTAATAAGTTATATAATAAATAGACTTAATAAATATATTATATAACTTATATTTATTATAGTTCCTTTTTTAAAGTTTCTTTTAAAGTATCATATGCAAAATCCATTATTTCTCTACAAGCAACTAAATCTTTCTTTAAGTCTATACATAACTCTGAACCATACTCATTTCTTACTGTTGTTGTCAAATCTTTAGCATATGCTTTAGCTTTAGTACTTTCACCCTCATGGTTTCTACCTCTTACATATCCAATTATTATATTTGAGGCATTTACTGCACCACATAAACTAGCAACTCCACAACCTGAACCTAATCCACTACCTAAACAAACTGGTATATCTGTATTAAACTCTTCATTATATGCTTTTATAACTGACTCTGCACAATTAAACCCTTTTTCATGGTATTTTGATGCTATAACTTTATTGCACATTAAAACTCCCCCTTATCAATGTAAATTAAAAATCTCTTCTAACGTAATTATATCAAATATTAACAAAAAAATCACTTTTAACCAATTTAACTATTTTCTTCTAAATCTAATAGTATTTTTTTTAAGTCAGAATGATTCCCCATATATCCACCAATATTATTTTTACCAACAACTCTGTGACAAGGTATTATTATTGGAATTTTGTTGCTTTTACTTGCTTGTCCAATTGCTCTAACAGACTTTGGATTATTTATATTTTTTGCTATTTCTGAGTATGAGAGTGTTTTTCCATAAGGTATTTTTAACATTTCTTCATAGACAGACTTTTGAAATTCAGTACCATCAACACGTATTTTCAAATCAAATGTTTTTCTTTTTCCATTAAAATAATCATCTATCTGATTTATTGCCTCTTTTAAATCTTCTTCACTTCTTTTTATATCTATTCCTTTTTTAATATATTCTTCTTTTAAATTATTAAATTTTTCATCTCCTATATCTAAACTAACTACAAAACCATCTTCACTCAATATGTACAAATTTCCTATTTTAGACTCATAAACATCATATACTAAATTCATATAACGTCCCCCCTTTTATATTAGTATACATATAATTTTTCAAGTAATAAAGAGTTACCCTAAAAAATAGAGTAACTCTTTTTATAATTGTTATACAATAGTAATTTATTTAGATAGCTATAAATTTTCAATATGTGAAACATTAATCTTCTATATTTTTAAAAGCTTTAGAAAGCATAAGTTTTATCCTGTTAAGCTGATTAACCTCGCTTGCAGAAGGGTCATAATCAATAGGAATTATATTTGCATTCTTATATAATCTTTTTAATTCTTTTATAGAACCTTTACCAATTATATGATTAGGTAAACATCCAAAAGGTTGCATACAAATGATATTTTCCACACCTTCATTCAACAATTCAACCATCTCACCTGTTAAAAGCCATCCTTCTCCAGTTTGATTTCCTAATGATACTACTGGTTCTGTATTTTTCGCAACTGTTTTTATATTTCCTGGAGCGTAAAATCTTTTACTTTTATCAAGTGCTTTTTTATATACTCTTTGGTATATACTTGTTATGTATATAAAGGCTTCTCCTATCATTCTACTTTTTCTACTTCCTTCTAAATGAGTGTGTTTATAAATAGTATTAAACGCACAACTTAAAAAGAAATTTGTAAGGTCTGGTACAACTGCTTCAGCACCTTCTCGATCTAATATATTCACTAGATTATTGTTTGCAATTGGATGAAATTTAACTAATATTTCTCCAACTAAACCTACTTTAGGTTTTTTAATATCTAATATCTCTAGGTTATCAAACTCATTTACTATCTCTTTTATGTTTTTAGTAAATACAGAAATTTTAGCTTTGACTAGAGATTTTTTACATATATCAACCCATTTTTCATATAGAGTATTTGTACTTCCAATAACTTTCTCATATGGTCTCACTCTATAGAGTACTTTCATCAATAAATCTCCATATACAACAGACATAAAAAGTCTATTGATTAATTTTAGAGATACATTATCCATTATCCCACTATCTTCTATTCCATTTACACTAAGTGCAATAACTGGAACATCTTTAAACCCTGCATCATACATAGCTTTTCTTAAAAATCCAATATAATTTGTAGCTCTACAACCGCCACCAGTTTGAGTTATTGCAACAGATGTATTATTTAAATCATATTTTCCAGACTTTAATGCTGTTATTAATTGACCTACTACTATTATAGCTGGATAACAAGCATCATTATTTACATACCTCAAACCTTCCTCAATAACACTACTATCTGTATCTTTTAAAATTTCTATCTTATATCCACTCAGATTTACAGCTTCTTCAAGGAATTGAAAATGTATAGGTGACATTTGTGGTGCTAATATAGTATGTTTGTTCGTTATTTGATTATTCTTTGCATACTGTATTCTATCTACTTTCATATTTTTTACATCTATATTTTTACTTTCTCTCTCAAACATAGCTGCTTTTAAAGACCTCATTCTTATCTTTGCAGCTCCCAAATTATTACCTTCGTCAATTTTTATAATAGTATATATTTTAGATTTTTCATTAAGTATTTCTTGAACTTGGTCTGTAGTTACTGCATCCAAACCACACCCAAATGAATTAAGTTGAACCAATTCTAAATAATTTTTATCTCTTACAAAACTAGCTGCTTTGTATAATCTTGAATGATAGACCCATTGGTCTACAACTCTAAGTGGTCTTTGCATATTTGCTAAGTGACATATAGAATCTTCAGTAAGTACTGCCATATCTAAAGAATTTATAAGCTCTGGCATTCCATGATTTATTTCTGGATCTATATGATATGGTCTACCACATAATACAATTCCCTTTAAGTTTCTCTCTTTTATCTCCTTAAGTGCTCTTTCACCTGCTGCTTGCATTTCCATTTTAAATGAATTTTGTTCATCAGTCGCTTTATCAACTGCATGATTAATTTCTGCCTTAGTTATATTTATACCATTAAAACGTCTTGATAATTCCTCATGAAGTCTCTTTTTCAACTTTTCCTTATCATTTAGACTTATAAATGGATTTATGTAATTTATATTTTTGTTTCTTATATTTTCCACATTATTTTTTATTACTTCAGAATAGGATATTACGACAGGACAATTATAATAATTATCTGCACTTAAATCTTCTTTATTTTCATTGGTTACACTAGGATAAAATATATTCTTTATTCCTTTTGAAATTAAATTTTCTATATGACCATGAACTAATTTCCCAGGATAACACACTGTTTCAGAAGCAATGCTAGTTATACCAGTTTCATATAATTGTTTTGATGACCTATCTGAAAGTACAACTCTAAATCCCATATCATTGAAAAATGTAAACCAAAATGGATAATCTTCATACATATTTAATACTCTTGGTATTCCTATCTCTCCTTTTTTTGCTTTATCTTTTTCTAATGGTTTGTATTTAAAAATCCTATCATATTTATACTTAAATAGATTTATGGGGTTTTTCTTTTCTAAACCTATCTTTTTATCGCCATAAATAGCTTCTCCCTTCTCACATCTGTTTCCTGAAATAAAAATTTCATTATCAGAAAATTTGTTTATTGTAAGAAGACAATGATTTGAGCATCCTTTACATCTAATTACACTTGATTCTAATTTTATACTATTCAATTCTTCTTTAGATAATAAAGATGTTTGATATCCACTTTCATACTTCTCTCTAGCTATAAGAGCTGAACCAAAAGCACCCATAATTCCAGAAATATTAGGTCTAATTACATTTTTGCCAATTAACCTTTCAAAACTTCTAAGTACTAAATCATTGTAAAATGTTCCACCTTGTACAACAATATTATTTCCAATCTCATTTAAATCTCTGATTTTTATTACTTTAAATAAAGCATTCTTTATTACAGAATAAGATAAGCCTGCTGATATATCTCCAACACTTGCCCCTTCTTTTTGAGATTGTTTTACTCTCGAATTCATAAACACAGTACATCTTGAACCTAAATCGACAGGGCTTTGAGAATAGATACCTTCATGTGCAAATTCTTCGATTGTCATAGATAAAGAACTTGCAAATGTCTCTAAAAATGAACCACAACCTGATGAACAAGCTTCATTTAATATTATATTATCAATTACACCCTCTTTTATTTTTAAACACTTCATATCTTGACCACCAATATCAAGTATAAAGTCTACATCTTTATTAAAAAATTTAGCAGCTTTATAATGTGCTATAGTCTCTATTTCTCCATTATCTATTTTTAATGCTTTTTTAATAAGTCCCTCTCCATATCCAGTTACAGTTGAACTTAAGATTTTAACGTCTTTTGGTAATATATCATATATTTCATTTATGACCTTGATTGTTGTTTTTAGTGGATTCCCTTCATTACTATTATAGTAAGAATATACTAGATTCCCATCTTCATCAATAAGCGCAGCCTTAGTAGTAGTAGAACCTGCATCAATTCCTAGATAACAATTTTTCTTAATTGAATTTATATCTACATAATCTATTTTTTCTTTTTCATGTCTTCTTAAAAATTCTTCATACTCGTTTTTATCTTTGAATAAAGGTTCTAATAAATTTACTTCTCCATCTTCAATATTTTTTATATTGTCTAGTTTTTCTATTAGAGATTTAAGTTTTATACTATCTTCATCTACTGATAATAATCCTGCTCCAATAGCAATATAAAGCTGTGCATCTTCTGGGAAAATTACATTTTCATCTTTTAAATTTAGTACTCTTTTAAAAGCTTCTCTAAGTTCAGATAAAAAATACAATGGTCCACCTAAAAATGCAACATTGCCTTCTATTTTTCTTCCACAAGAAAGAACACTTACTGTTTGTACGACAACTGCATTAAAAATACTCATTGCTATATCAGTCTGCTTAGCTCCATCATTTATAAGAGGTTGAATATCTGTTTTAGCAAAAACACCACATCTTGAGGCTATTGGGTAAATAACATTGTAGCCTTTAGCTAATTCATTTAAACCACTAGCATCTGTCTTTAAAAGGGAAGCCATTTGGTCTATGAATGCTCCAGTGCCACCTGCACATATACCATTCATTCTTTGATCTATTCCTCCACTTAAATAGGTTATTTTTGCATCTTCTCCTCCAAGTTCTATAACAACATCAGTTTCCGGATGGAAATATTCTATTGATTTTGTACTAGATATAACTTCTTGGACAAATTTTACCCCAAGTTTTTTTGAGATTCCAATTCCTCCTGAACCAGTTATTATAATGGTTGCATTTATATCTCCCAATTTTTCGTATATTCCATTTAGTACTTCTTTAACTGATTTCTTCACATCAGAATAATGTCTTTTATATTCTTTATGAACTATATTGTTATTATTAAGTACCACAACCTTTACTGTTGTAGAACCTACATCAATTCCTATATGAAATAATTCATCCATTGTACCCCTCCATACTTATATGCTTTTTTAATTTTTGTAAGTTCTATGGCTTTATTTTAAGTAAGTTATTTTATAATTTTTATGATTAATATTTTTCTTTTATGATTCTTTTATTAACCAAGCTTACTCTACTAGGTAATTTCTAATAATACCTTTAAATTTTAAATAAGAACATATAGTTAGTGTACTAAATTTTGTCATAAATTTCTACAGATTTTTGTTACTTTTTACATAAATATAACTTAACTCTAATACCAATTTAATGTTCGTATATTATAAAATATCTTCATTCAAAAAAAATGGTTGTCAGTACACAATTCCTTATTGCATATAGACAACCATTTTTTTGTATATTATTTTTATTTTAATTACTTCTATTTATCATATTTATGATACGAGCATAAATATAAAGTGAGCTGCTGCTCCTGCACATAAACCACCTATTGTATGAGAAAGAATTGCTTTTCCAGCTAATTGTCTAGCATTTAATGCATCCATCATACCAATATGTGTACTTAAATATCCACTCCAACACATACCCATTGCTGTAAATACTGCTATATCATTAGGAGTTATAGCTCCTGATTTTATAAATTCTGGAACTAAAGACATTGCTGCTCCAACAGCTCCTAATGAAGTTATAGGGAATGCTATTGCTTCTGGTGATGTAAATCCAAATAATGGCTCTAATATAAATCCAAGCTTATCCCCAAGAACTGGAAGTAATTTTATTCCTTCATATGCAGCTCCTGTATAAACCTCTTGACCTGTAGCAGGGTCTGTAGATGGTCCAAAAGTTAATAGCATAACTAATGTACATACTACTAGGACACCAGGGATTATAGCCATTCCCATATCTACACCCATCTTACCACCTTCAAGAATAGCATCTAGGCCTCTTTGGAACACATTTCCTTCTCTTATTTCTCTAAATTCAGCTTTTTTCTCTAATGTTCCTGCTGCTTTATCTTCTTCTGGATTATAGTTATAGAACTTCTTAGTAAATGTCAACATTATTCTAACACTTACAACACTACCTATTACTGCACCTAAGTTACCAATCAATGCTGGCAATACATATTCTGTACCTTGAGATATCATAAACGTTGTTAAGATAAGTCCCATACCAAAAGCTGTTCCTAAATTACATAGTGCTGGAACTTGATATTGTTTAAAATACTGTGTGAATGTTTTATCTTTAGCAAAAGGTATAATAGCTGGATTATCTGATAAATAAGTTGTTATAGCCCCTGCTATACTAGCACCAGGTAATCCGTATAAAGGCTTCATAAATATAGCGAAAATTTTATTAATTAATGCTATTACTCCAAACTCTGAAAGTAGTGCGCTTAATGCGCCTGCAAGAACTGCCATAGCCATAATTAAGAAAACTGTCTCTAATAGTAAAGCATGTGCTGTACTCATTATTACTTTAAACATCATTCCTGCGCCCATAATACTACCAACATAGCCAAATCCAACTATTAGTAATATTATGAAAACGAATGTCTCCATGCTTACTGCCTTAACCTGTCTCCTGTCTGTTAACTTCTCCATTTTGAATCATCCCTTCTTTTCTTTTGTTGTAAAGCTTAACAAAACCTTTTCTCTTTTTTAATTATACTTATAAATATTACTCTTTGCAACTTTATTTGTCATTTTTTTATCATAAATAAAATGAAAACCAGTATTCCAATAATAAAAATTTTTCAGATTTCTGCAAGTTTTCGACATATTATCTTTCATATATAAAATGATACAATTTCTTACTAAATAGATATAACCTCCTCTAACGACCTAATATCTAATAACAAGTTGTAACTTATAACTTTTATATTAATCAAAAAAGATTATGAAAAATTTTTTCCTTCAATATTTTTCATAATCTTTTTTTCTATTTTTATAAATTTTTTTCAAAAATTTTTTTTTAGTTATGTATTATTTTAATTTTTCAGCTATATATTTTACTAAATCAACAGTTCTTGAGGAATATCCCCATTCATTGTCATACCATGAAACTACTTTGACCATATTATCCTCTATAACCATTGTGGACAGAGCATCTATGATAGATGATCTTGAATCGCCTCTATAATCTATAGAAACAAGTGGTTTGTCACAGTATCCTAAAACACCCTTTAATTCTCCTTCAGCAGCTTCTTTTAATACAGAATTCACTTGCTCAACTGTAACGTTTTCTTTAAGTTCACATACTAAATCAACGAGTGAAACTGTTGGTGTTGGCACTCTAAGTGAAAAACCATTTAATTTTCCTTCTAATTGTGGTAATACTCTTGACACAGCTTTTGCTGCTCCTGTAGTGGTAGGTATTATAGATTCAGCCGCTGCTCTCGCTCTTCTCAGGTCTTTGTGGCTCTTATCTAATATTCTTTGATCGTTAGTATATGAATGTACAGTAGTCATTAAACCTTTTACTATACCAAATTTTTCGTCCAATACTTTAGCAAATGGTGCTAGGCAATTTGTAGTACAAGATGCATTTGAGATTATATTATGCTTTTCATTATCATATTGTTCTTCATTAACTCCAACAACTATAGTTATATCTTCATTTTTTCCTGGAGCTGTTATTATTACTTTTTTTGCACCTGCTTTAATGTGTTTTTCTGCCTTTTCTCTTTGTGTAAATAATCCTGTTGATTCTATAACTATATCAACCCCTAACTCTTTCCATGGTAATTCTTCCGGGTCATTGTATCTCAGTATTTTTATTTCTTTAGAGTTTACTATTAGTGTATCTTCATCCTTTGCTTCTACCTCACCTCTAAAAGTTCCGTAACATGAATCATATGTAAATAAATGTGCCAAAGACTCTGTTGTTGCTCTTGCATTTATGGCTACAATTTCTATATTATCTCCTAATTCTTCTTGAGCTATTCTCAACACAGCTCTTCCTATTCTTCCAAATCCGTTCATTCCTACCTTAATTTTCATTATGAAATGTCTCCCTCCATTACTATGTTTTTACATGATTATTGTACACTAAATAATTCATTTGTTCAATACTTTTTCTAGATTAAATAATTAAATTCTGTGTTTTTTTATTGTCAAAAGACAATTAGTGTATCATTTTTATCTCTTTTAACCCTTATTTAGTATATACTTTTTAATATAAAGAGGCTGGAGGGACGTATTTTGCCCAATGTCCCTTGGGACATATTTCACCACCATTTTTTTGAATTTTTAAACTATATCTATATTTGAAAATACAATATGTATTAAAAGATTATCTCTCAATACAAAAACATCTAAAGATTACCTAAAAATAACCCTTAAATTTTTGTATTGATTACTTTACATCTTAAAAAATAAAACAAAAAAGAGATTATATCATTATATGAATAAAATAAATTTTTATACTTTACTCACTTACATAATACAATCTCTTTTTTGTATAATTATTCAAATAATTTAGTTCCTAAACTTACAAACATTTGTAAAATTAAAAATGCTTTTGTATCTATCTTATGATTACTCTGTAAAATTTCTTTTGCTTCATCTTGTGAAACTAAAATAACTTCAATATCTTCATCTGGTTCTAAGAATTCATCAGTTATATTACCATCGCATATACAGTAAACAAATGCAATCGATTCATCACTCATACCAGGAGATAGATATACTTTCTCATTACTCTTATTTTTTTGAATTTCTAAAAGAGTAAGCCCAGTTTCTTCTCTAAGTTCTCTTTCAACAGAAATATCTATAGATTCACCCTTATCGATAAGACCTGCTGGCAATTCGTATATATATCCATTAATGGGTACTCTAAATTGTTTTATTAAAATTAATTTTTTACTACTTTTATGAAGACCTACTATTGCAACTGCATCTGCACTATCTTCTTTATTTTCAAGATAAATACTTTTTAGTTGTTCACTGCTTTTTCTTGATGCTACCATCCATATCTTATCTTCATCTAGCTTATTTTTATACTCAATTTCAAAAAGTCCCATAAACTTACTTTCAACCAATGGATTTATATTCTTTATTATAGTTTTTTTCAAATTTACTACGACCTCTCTTTATTTAAATATCCTTAATTAATTATAGACATAATACTTTAAAATAAGTATTGGATACAGTTTCTTATATCTCCATTTCTAAGTTATCTTTATCTATGAACCCTACTTTAATTTCACAATCAAATATTTCTTTTAATAATTTTGCTAACTCTTCTCTTGCACTCATTACTTGATCTAAATTTGCATTAGTAAAACCATCTATAGGGAAAAATATATTTTTTGAACTACTTGTAATTTTTCCTTCTTCACCTTGTCTCCATATCCATCTTCTAGTTTTTACCATATCTCCAACAGAATAAATTAATTCTCCTTCTTCCATCAACTCAACTTCAGTTTCTCCAAATGGAATAAATTTATCCCCTTTTTTTGAAAATCTAACAAATACATCATCATCTCTAAAATCCATATCATGTGCACCCATTGGAAGTAGATATTTTAAAGAAATAGAGTTTCCTAAGTCTACAATAGGATTTATATGTGGAAGCTTTTTATTTTTAGCAACTCTTGTTGTCATTGCTTCTATCGAACTCATAAATTTATTTGGATTCATCCCTAAGCTTCTAAATGCTTCTCTGTATGGTATAATTTCTTCTGCTTCTTTTACCTTTTTATCTTTAAAGTACTCTTCTACTCTGTCTATGCTTATATCTAAAAGATTATTTATTCTTTCAATTTCTTTAGTATTGTCTATTCCTTTTGCAACTACTACACCAAAACATACATTTTCTAATTTATCAAATACTTCTTTTTCTACTATGAATTTCATTTTGCCTTGTCCTCCTGTTATTTTACATTATTTTCTAAGTAAATTTTATCACTTTATGTCTTATAAATATACCCCCTATTTTAGCAATTGTTTAATTTTTTTAAATTTTCCAATTAATACAATATTAGTTCTTATGAAATATTTTATATATAGTAATTATAGATTAAGCTTTTAAAAAAAATATTCTTGCTTTATAATGTATAATATATTTTTATTATACGTCTTATGGAGGTAATATTGTGAAAAATTTGATTTCTATATATTTTATAATTATTAATATTATTGGTTTATCTTCAATGTATATTGATAAGAAAAAAGCAATAAAAAATAAATGGAGAATAAAAGAAACTACCCTTCTTGCCATAGCAATAATTGGAGGTAGCATCGGTTCTATCATTGGAATGTATTCTTTTAGACATAAAACTAAGCATATTAAATTTACACTTGGGATACCATTTATAATATTACTACAATTGTTATTATTCTATTTTTATATGCTTTAAAGTGATTTTTAAATATAATAATTCTATTTTTATTAATAATTTAAGGTGTATAAATTTTTTAATTTTATACACCTCTTATCTAGCAATTCATAAAAATCTAACCAATTAAATTAATGACCTTTATGTTTGGCTTTTCTTTTTTCTTGTTTCAAAGTAAAAAGTCTTTCTTTTTCTTCTTCTTTTCTAGACTTAGCTAGTATTTTTTTATCTTGTTTTCTTTCTTCATGTTGAAGCTTAAGAGCATTTTGCGCTTTAGTTCCTATAGTTTCTTTAGACTGTTCTTTTTTTACTTTTCTCTGCATCCTTTTATATCCAATATTGTCTTTAGATACATTTTTATCCAATTTGATACTTCCAAAATTTAATGAAAAGAACTTTTCAAGTATGAATTCATATACTTCTACATCCTTAGGTTCTGCTCCAAAAACTACCCTACACACCTCATATTTTTTACCATCTTGTCTTTCGAATATACCTATCCAAAACGGTTCTTCAAATAAGACTGTTAATTTTCCACTAACATTATCCATTGCTAGTTCCTCCTATTTATTTGCTTTATTTCTAAAGAATGGACAACCAAGGAGGCAGGTTACTGACAGCAATTGCTGCGTCTGGACTACCAACCAGACTGTGTTTTTATCTTCATCAGTTAAATATTAACTTTTTTATTTTAATTTGTCAATGTGGACATAAATTTATCTTCCTTACTATTGCTATTAACAACTTTAAATATTATCCATTATTTCTCCATGCATAAACAAAGCTGCTTCTCCAGAAATTTTTACATCATTATCTTTTAATAATTCACACTGAATAATGCCACCACGATTAGAAAGTTGTGATGCTATCATTTTATCTTTTCCCAACTTTTCAGCCCAATATGGTATAAGACTACAATGAGATGAACCTGTAACAGAATCTTCTGAGTCTAATTCTGGACAAAAATATCGAGATACAAAATCTGTATCAGTTCCTTGTGATGTAATTATAACACCTAGCCAACCTGTTAATTTACGTAAATCTTGATAATTAGGTGTATAGTCTATAACTTCTTGTTCATTACTTAGTAACAATATTAAATCTCTTGAAGAGTAGATAGCCACTGGTGTACAACCCAGTAAACTACGTTGTTGTACTGATAATTCAATTTCAATAGGTTCTCTGTTTGGAAATATCATTTCATATAGATTCCCATTTCGTGTAACTTCAAGAGTTCCACTTTGAGTAAAAAAACAAATTTTCTTAATATCTATATCAATAAAATTGGATATAACATAAGCTGCAGCTAAAGTTGCATGACCACATAAATCAATTTCTTCTTTAGGTGTAAACCATCGTAAGTCATAATTTCCATTATTTTTAACTACAAAAGCTGTTTCTGGAAGATTATTCTCTGTTGCTATTTTCTGCATTAATTCTAGTGATAACCTCTTTTCAAGAACACAAACACCAGCAGGATTTCCTTTAAATAATCTATTTGTAAATGAATCAACCACATAATATTTCATTATTCACACCTTCTTTCTAATTTAAAGTTAGGAATACATTCATATTATATTATCCCATATTTAAATAATCAAAACAAATTACTATTTCTTATGAATTTATATAATTCAATATCTTACTCTCGACAAGTATTTATTGAAATACAAAACTAGAATACTTCTTTATCAATATTTCAATAATATTTTCTTTTCTGATAAAATCTCTTCTATAAATCTCTTCTATACTAATTGTAGTGACTTTTCTTTAAACCACATTATGACAGTAATAATTGTTGCACATACATCTGCTACCAATTGAGTTGCAATAAGACCTTTCATCCCCCATAAATTTGTGAAGATCAACAGAAATGGAATGAACAGCAAACCTTGACGACATATACTTAGCATACCACCTTGTTTTGCCTTTCCAATTGCTAAAAAGTAATTTCCTATGACAATTTGAACCCCTAATGTCATAAATGAAATAGCATCAACAATTAAAGCAGTTCTTCCAATTTCCAATACTTTAACTGATTCTTGATTAAATATATAAATAAATTGCTTTGAAAATAAAATGCACAAAGTTCCAAACAATACATTTACAACAGTACTCCAATATATTGCTGTCTTAGTAGCTCTTTCAACTCTATCTATTTTTCCTGCACCATAGTTATATCCAATCAGAGGAGAATAACCTTTTAAAAAACCATATAAAGCATTTGATTCCAAAGACATAAGGCGATTAACAATTCCCATAGCTGCAATAGCAGCTTCTCCAAATGGTTTAGCAACAATATTAGTTAAACTCACTGCCCCACCAGTCAAAAATTGGAAGAAGCAAACTGGTAGACCGATTTTGAAAATCTCTGTGTAAATAGTACGCTTGATTTTAAAATAACTAAAAGAAATTTTCAAAAATGTATGCCCTTTTAAAATATAAAATCCATAAAATGAGGTAGAGACAAGTTGTGAAATTAATGTTGCAATAGCTGCACCAGAAACTCCCATATGACATCCAAATATTAAAACTGGGTCTAATATGAAGTTTGTTAATCCACCAAGCAACATAGCAGTCATACTAAATGAAGAACTCCCTTCTGCAACTATCATATTATTCATCATTATATTTAAAACATTGAATATAAGCCCCAAAATATATATCAAACCATATTCTCTTACATAATAAAGTGTGCTATCTGTTGCCCCTAAAATATTCATAAGAGGATTAAAAAATAATAGCATAATTGTAACCAAAACAGTGATTAAAAATATACCTGAAAAGAAAGCTATACTACTACAAGCCTTTACTTCCTCATATTCTTTTTTACCAAGAAGCCTTGAAATATAAGAACCTGCACCACTTCCAAAAAGCAATCCTATTCCAGTACCAACCATAGTTAATGGATATGCTAAGGATACTGCAGCAGTTTGCAGTGTCCCCAAACGACCTACAAAGAAAGCATCAACAATATTATATAATGCTGATACTATCATCCCCATCATAGTAGGCATTCCTAATTTTAACAGTGATTTCCTTACATCTTCTTTTTCTAAAAGATAGATTCTTTTTTGATTTCCATTCATATCAATCATCCTTTCAAATGTTTTGTTTCAATACAGTATAGTTACTAAACATATTTTCAAAAATAATTGCTACCCTCTACGATAGCAATTTTTTCACACACAGCTATTACTTTTCTTCTAATTTTTTATCAATACTTTCTTCAAAAGCAGAAAAATAACTCAACATATACTCATAAAAAGGCTCTGGCATATCATCTAACAGTTTTAGTGATTCATCATTAGTTTGCTTATGATATTCTTGATGAGCTTTATAATTTTTCATTCCATCATCTGTAAGGCTCAAAACTACTTCTGTATCAGAATCAGGAGATACTTTTTTTACTACAGTTCCTTTATCTACTAGTTTATAAATCATCTGAGAAGCTGCTCCTTTTGTAATACCCAAAACATCTGCAAGAGATGTAATGTTTATTCCAGGATTATCACCAACAGCTGATATTGTATGAATTTCTGATTTTGATAATAGAATCTCTGTTCCATAAGTTCGCTTTTTATCTTCCCACTGATTGTATTTGTGAATAATACGTTCCATCAATGTAATTAGTTTAGAATAATCTCTCATACTTTCACCTCTATTTGTTTAGTTTCATTACTGTTTAGTTACTATACATATTATATCTTTACTTATCAATTGTCAAGTTTCTCTTTAAGAAATATCCAAGGATTTATTTTCATAATTGAATGAATCCTTATTTCTGAACCTCCATATAAAAAAGGAGTACTATTTTTTGTACTCCTTTTTTATAAATTTTATTTTTTATATAGATTAAGATTACTATATTATCTTAATCTTCCAAATTGTTAATTTGACTTAAAATTATAAATTGGTTTCAATATATTAATTATGTCAACTGTTTCTCTTATATTTTCTACAATCTCATCAATTGGCTTATACGCTTGAGGTGCTTCATCAATGGTTTTAATATTTACACTCGTTGTAAATACATTTTTCATAGAATCTTCATAATCTTTCATATTTATACTTCTTTTGGCTTCTCCTCTTGAAAGTATACGTCCTGCTCCATGAGGTGCAGAATTAACCCAATCTAAATTTCCTTTTCCTACTCCCAAGATAACACCATCTCTCATATTTATAGGAATCAATAACTTTCTTCCTTCATACGATGCTATAGCTCCTTTTCTTAGTATTCTGTTTTCAATTTCTATATAATTATGTATAGTTTGAAAATGGTCTAAATCATTGAACTTAAGACCTATACATTCTTCAATTATTCTTTTAGCCATTGTATTTCTGTTTAGTTCAGCATATTTTTGTATAATATCCATATCATGAAGATAATCTTCCATCAATTTTCCTTCTAAATAGCATAAATCTTTTGGTATTTTAGGGGTAAAATTATGTTCTTCTTTAAGCGTTATCAATGCATCCTGAATTTCTTCTTCTCTATTTTCCTTTTTGTACTGCTCAACAAGTCTTTTACTGTCTTCATCAAAGCTATTGCTAATTCTGACATAGTAATCATAAGCTTTTTTTTGGTAGTATTTTGCTACCCTATTGCCAAGATTTCTACTACCAGAGTGTATTATTAAATATTTATTTTTTTCACTATCTTCATTTAACTCAATAAAATGATTTCCCCCTCCAAGGCTTCCAATAGCTCGATTATATTCCTCTGTAGCTTTTCCTATACCTTTTATACAATATAATGATTCTATCTCTTTTTTATAGTTTGCTTTACTATATTTATTTATATTAAATCCATGAGGTATTTTTTTTCTTATAAAATCATCTATCTGTTTCAAATTCAAATCAACTTTACCCAGATTTACACATATAACCCCACACCCTATATCTACTCCAACAAGATTTGGGACTATTTTATCTTGTATTGTCATTACAGTACCTATTACACAGCCAGAACCTGCATGACAATCTGGCATTATTCTTATCTTAGATTTTGTTGTAAATTCCTGATTACATAATTCTATTATTTGACTTATTGTTGTACTATCTACATTATCTGTAAATATTTTTGCTTTATTGTATTTTCCTTGAATCTCTAGCACTAATACCACATCCTTCTAAACTATATATTAATTTTAATATCATATTCTGTTAAAAAAATATATTCAAATAAATTTTATATAAAAAATAATAACAAAAATATTGCTTTTATTTTTATATAATCAAATTTATAATGTATTAAAAATAACATAAAAATGTCCATCTTTCAATATATATACTTTTCTTATGTGATATCATTGTAGATTTCAAGTTTTTATTCATTTAAATATATTCATTATTTTTTTACTATTTTTGTAAAACCAATCCCATAGTCATACTATCATCAGAATATGCTTCACCTTTGACATTATTAAAAATTTCAATAGATTTAAAGCCAATATCTTTAATTTCTCTAAAAAAACTCTCTTTTGAAAAGTATTTATTCCAAATATAAAATACATTTTCACTTCCTTCTGTTATAACAAGAGTTTGTTCTAATGTATTGTAATCACTATATTTGCAATTATCTTGTATACACATATATCTTTCACTACTCCAAAAGCCTCCATTTTCATTTATTTCCCATGTTTTAACTTCTTTAAAATCATCGTATTTATTTATTGTAAATACATCTAATATCAACTTTCCTCCAGGTTTTAAACTCTTGTAAATATTCTCCATCAATAGACTTCTGTTTTTAGTTGATAAAGCTCCATAATCACAATAAATTAAAGTAGCTATATCAAATTCTTCACTGTAATTCATATTTAAATAACTTTGAAATAAATATGTTATATTTAGATTTTTCTTTTCATTTCTACTTTGTGCATAATTAATAGAACGTTTTGAAAAATCAATTCCAGTTACTTTATAACCTTTCTGTGCAAATCTTTCTGAGTATAATCCTGGACCACATCCTAAATCGATTAAATTTGGATACTTATCTGGAGATGCAACTTTAACTATCCAATCTACAGAATCATTAATAAAGTCTAGACTTCTACTTGCTCCTTCAAAATCAACATCTAAATGTGCTTTTAATAACTGTTTTGAGATATATTCATCATCCCAAAAATTAACTTTACTTTCCTTATAAAGTTCTGGTTTTTCTAAATACATGCATAATTTGTTTAACAAAACATACCACTCCTTAAAATTTATTTATAAAATAAAAAAACCACAGATTTTACTCTGTGGTTTAACTTCAAAAAGATGAGTTTAAATAAGAGTAAAATAGAATCAAATATTTTTAAGCACAACAATAAAACTATCGCTTTATTTTGTTTACTTATTAAATTTGATTTTATTTACTCTTTTCCAGCAATACTTACATCAACGATTTTATGATATCAAGTACCCCGAACAACATCATCCTTTCATATTTTTATTTTATAGATGTATTGTATACTTACTATCTCTATTTGTCAATAAATTTCAGTTTAAATAATTTATAATATTAAATTAAAAAGTACACTATTGTATCTAAAATTAATCAAAAAAAGACAACTGAATATCGCTTGAATGTTTTAATTTTTCTTTCATTACTTTGTCATAACTACTTGATAAAGAATACTTATTTCTAAGTTGATTGACCATTTTATAAAGTTGGTTTTTATACTCTTTATTAGCTGAACCTGTACTGTACAATACTGATAATTTATCAAATAAATCAGGAAATTCTTTTTTAATGAATTCAAAAAAAACACCTCTAGTTATACCTCTTAAATACAGAGTTCCAGGTAGCACATAGTGTACATTACTTTCTTTTGCATATCTAAATAATGAATTTATGTTATCAAAATTATCTGTAATATAAGGTATGATTGGCATAATATGAAGACCAACTGAAGCGTTAGTTTTTCTAAATTCTTTTAACATTTCAAATCTTCTCATTGAATCTACTCCATTTGGCTCAATGAGCTTTTGTGTCTTTTCATCTACAGTCGTAATTGTAGATGCTATGTTAATATATGTAATTCTAGATAATTTATCAACCAAATCATAATCTCTTAAAATTAAATCCGATTTTGTAGAAATAATTGCTGGGGTTTTATATTTGATTAATAGATTCAATATTTCTGGCATAATTTTATACTCAGCTTCTATAGGTTGATAACTATCTGTCACTCCACCTATATTAATTACTTCTCGCTTCCACTTATTGCTACTCAATTGTTTCTCAAGCATTTCTACTATATTTGTTTTTACATAGATATCTTCAAAATAATTATTAGAATTAATATACTTATGTGAATAGATAGCATAACAATATTTACATGCATGTTCACATCCACGATAAATATTTAAATCCCATTTATATGGAATACTTCTTTTTAGTTTATTGCAAGCAGTTTCACAATTTATTGGAATATATTTTACTTTATTATACAAACAATCACCTCTTTACATCTAATAATATCATAATATTAAATTATAGTAATTAAAGTAAGTTATTACCATGCCATAATTCATAGTCATCATCGTATTTACAAAGTAATATATCCCATTCATTCATGGATATTCCTCCACACACTGCTTTTTCTTCTAAATTATATAGACATTGCTTTAAATATATTTCATTATGCCAATCTCTATATAAATTTTCTAAATTTAGATTATATACTACAGATACATCCATTGAGAAATTGTTATTGTTCCATTTTAGCATTTCTATAAACTTAGTTTCATTAGGTCTATAAGCCCTTTTTACCATTTCATCATGTACAACTTTAGCATAAAACTTAAATTCATCAATACTATAATTTAATACTTTATTTACTAATAGATGATTTGGAGTACCTTTTTTCTCTATAGAACCTTTTATAGCGAATAGTTCTCTCCATTGACTTACTAATTGATTTTTTGGTAATACATCAATCAAATCTTTATGCCATAATCTCATAATCTAACTCCTCACTATAAAATATTATCTAAATTTAGTACTTAAATTACCTTATAGTTTTACACGTTCAATAATTTTATCTGTAAAAACTATGCCATCCAAATGGTCTATCTCATGACAAAGACATTTTGCCATAAGTCCTGAACCTTTAATTATTATTTTCTCACCATTCTCATTTAAAGCTTGAACTGTAACTTTTTTAGGTCTTTTTAATTTTCCCCATACATCAGGAAAACTTAAACAACCTTCAACAACAATTTGCTCTCCTTCTTCTTTAATAATTTCAGGATTGACAAGTTTAATAAGTCCCTCTCCTAAATCTATAACAACTAAACGTTTTAATATTCCCACTTGGCATCCAGCTAAACCCCCACCATTTGGTGTATTGTACATGGTTTCTGCCATATCATTTAATAGGTCTCTTATCTTATTATCTACTTTTTCTACATTCTTACTCTTTTTTCTTAAAATTTCATCGTCAAAAGTTCTAATCTCTCTTAGAGCCATAATATTCCCCCCTACTTATCTGAGCTCTTGATTTTCTCTCACTTTGTTCAAATAAAAATATACTTTCTATTGGTTCATTAAAAACTCTTGAAATATCATATGCTAACCATATTGAAGGTTCATTTTTTCCAGTCTCTATAGCATTTATAGCCTGCCTAGATGTTCCGACTAATTCTCCTAGTTGTTCTTGCGTTAACCCCAATTTTTCTCTTAACACCTTGATTTTATTTTTCATATATACTCCATTCATGTAATGTTAACCTTACATTTAAACTGTAACATTTTCTAATTTTTATGTCAAGTCAACCTTACATTTATTTTGATAATCTATTTAACTAGATATTTTTTTATTGAATTTTTTAAGTAATAAAACAATCCAAATTAATGATACAATAAATGAGATAAAAATATATAGGTAGTTACTATCTTTAAATGCCTTTGCTAACCAAAATGATGGTAAGAAAAGTAAAATATATTGTATTTTATTTAAAATAAAAAATGGTGCTGGAATACCTAACAAAAAAAGTCCTGATAACTTTGTAAGTGCCATACCTTCTAATTTATTTGATGATAAAGAAATTATTAATATTGATATAATAATTCCCTGAGTCAAAGATACTAAAGAAATTGCCAAATTTAATAAAAAAGAAATTTTAGTTATCGAAAAAGTTAATAATAAAATTACTGTAATGGCAAAGGCTAATATAGCTGGTATTCCAAGTCTTGAAATAAGATAACCACTTTTTCCAATAGGAGTGATTATCAAATACTTTGAAATATTATCATCAATTTCTCCTAACATAACCATAGTAGAAGCAAAAAAGAACATAAAAGGTGTTATAAAAGCTAAAAGCAAGTCAAATACTAAAAAATATGGTTCTAAAGTTAATTTATAATAAGAACTATCAATTAATATATTTTGAATTAATGGTATTCCAAATTTTATAAGTCCTCCACATAATATTAGAGAAATACATACTACAAAAAGCATAGCATCACCTTTTATTTGCTCAAATTCTTGTCTAAAAGCATTAATAATTTTTATCATAACTTTATACCACCTACCTTTTTCCAAATACTACAAACAAAATAATATGTTATAAAGTAAACTATTATAGTCATCAATATTAAAATTAATATATCAGTTACTAAAGAATTTTTATCTCCACTAATAAGAGAAATACATATATTAAAAGGATACAAGTTGGTGAATACACTTAAATCCATCAATACATTAATTATTGGTGGCACAAAGCAGACAATCTCAATAGGAATAGTTAAAACAATAAATTGATTTAAACTTGATGCTCTACTTGCAAGTATAAGCCCAAGTAATGAAAATATTATGGATGCAAAGAAAGTTCCCATAATTACTATCAAAATATTATTTAAATTTGCTGTAATTGCAATTACCATAGATACAATACTAGATATTATTGACAATGAAATCACTTTTGATAAAATATATTCTGATATTTTTATGGGAGATACAGCTAGGGAATTTAAAACTCTTTGACTCTTCTCAAGAAGTACAATTGCTCCCATAAAAAATAGTCCCATTGCCGCTGGGTCAGAATAAATCATAATTATAGCTACCTTTTCTCTCAATAATGGTGGAAAGGCATTAAGCAAACAAATATATACAACACTTAAAGTAACATATAAAAAATAAAATCCATATTTAAATTGAAACTTTACATCTCCTAAGATAAGATTTTTTAATCTCATTGTAAATTCCTCCCTGTTATCTCAATAAAAATATCATTTAATGTCGGTTCACTGCTATGTATTGATAAGAGCTTATTTTCCTTAATAAGCATATTTAATTTTTTGTCATTACTAGTATCATTTAAAAAACATTCAGAAGTTTTTTCTTCATTATCAAAATCTTCATTATCAAAATATGTATATCTAATTTTAACAGCACCTTTTGACATAATAAGATTATGTGGTGTATCTAATGCAGATATTTTCCCATTTACAATGAATGCTACCCTATCACAAAGTTCTGTTGCATCCAACATATTATGAGTTGTTAAAATAATAGTTTTACCTTTAGATTTTTCTGACAAAATCATATTTTTCATAATCTTACTATTTGATGGGTCAAGTCCACTTGTTGGTTCATCTAAAAACAATATATCTGGATTATGTAATAAAGCTTTTATAAAATTTAGTCTTGATTTCATACCCTTTGAATATTCTGATATTTTTTTATTTGCTTCACTTTCTAATCCTACTGATTTTAGTAGTTCATCAATTGGTAATAATTTTTTAGAATATAAAGATCCAAAGTATTTTAAATTTTCTATTGCAGTTAATTTTTCATATAAACTAGGAAATTCAAAATCAACGCCTATATTCTCATAAAATTTATTTGAATGTTTTTTGCTTTCTATTCCATTTACAAATACACTTCCTTCATAATTGGTTATCATACCAATTAGAATTTTTTGTAACGTTGATTTACCTGCTCCAGATGGTCCTAAAAATCCTAGTATTTCTCCTTTCCCTACTTCAAAATTAATATTTTGTAAAAATTTTTTATTTGTATAACTAAATGATAAATTATCAACTTTAATCATTTTTATCCCGCCTTTTTATATATTTGACTATTTTAACTATATAGTCAATAAAAACCAATTTTTTTGTTTGTTAATACTTTTTAGTAAAAATATTAGCAAACAAGTTTAAAAATTTATTCCATAAGTTGTATAACTAGACCTCTTATCATCAATCTTAAAGCATCATCAAAGCAATTCTCACCAACTTCATGTTTGTATAACATAGTAAGAAATACTGCTCTAAACGCACCACTAAAGTTTTCTACACTTTTATTTTTTGCATTTGGAATATAAGATATCATCTTACTAATTTCAAAATCATCATGTTTAAAATGTTCTTCAATTATAGAATCTGGTAATTTTCGCATTAGTATTTCAAATTCTCCATTAATTAACAGATTTAAAATTGAAGTATCATCAACTAACTTATAAAATTTCATAAATATATCTGTCAACTGCTCATATGTAACACTGTCATCAAGTTTTTCTAATTCATATAACATTTGATTTTGTATTGAATCATGTATATCTCTCAATACTTCAAAAAAAAGTAATTCTTTAGATTGAAAAAACAGATAAAAAGTTCCTTTTGGAATATTTGCTCGTCTTACAAGCTCATCAACAGTAGTTTTTCTAATACCATATTGCTCAATGCACAAACTAGCTTCTTCTTTAAGTCTTTTAACTATGTATTCTCTTTCTTTATCAGAATATGATTTAGGCATCCTTTCACCTCCTATTTGACTAAATTAATCTTTACAGTCAATATAATTCATTTCCACTTTAATGTCAATAAATTTCTTAATTCCATTAAAAATCTTCGAAAATTCTGAATTTTATATAGCTTTTTTTATGCTATAATGTTATAATTAAAGTATAAATAATATATTATTCTATTTTCATATCTATTTGCTTATTTTTTAACTTAGTTTCTAATAGCAGTAATCATATTTATCTTTTTAAAAGTTCCATTTTTAATAAAAAATGAAGGAGTTGATTTTATGACTACTACTACAAAAAATCGTTTTTATGATTTTGTTCAAGAAAACTTAAATAAATATGTTGAAGTAAATTCTTATTTTAGCAGTTGCCCTTTATATGGGGAAATTATAGAAGCAGACAGCTTATCAATTACACTTTGTTCAAGATATATAGACGAATCTAATCCATCTTTAAACGAGACTTACACACTATATTTACCACTTAGCTCTATAATAGCTATTAGAACTATATAAAAAAGTTAATTAAATACAGGTTATTTTTATATAGGATGTAAGACTTTCTATATAAAAATAACCCTTTTCTATTTATACACTTAAAATATTAATACATATATTTAAAGCTGTAAATAGAATCTTACAATTATTGATTGTTTCAGTTATCAATAATTAAAATAACTATTTACAGCTTACATTTGACACTCTCTACTATAAATATATTAATCTACTAGTATCTATCTTATTTAGCACTTTTTAATTTTACTAACTCCTTAAAGGCGTTTTGATTTGCACCTCCACCAACTTGAGTTGCTTTTTCTAAAGTTTTATTTTTAAGAACATCTTTTTGACTATCAGCTAATTTATCACCAACCAAAATTACTGGTGACGCATTTTTTGCTCCTAAAGGGCCAACTGCTAATCCATCTATTAAATCATTTTGACTCTTGATTCCATTTTTAACTACATATGCATTTTTCAAAGTATCTTTTTTATAAAAATTATCTATTATCTTTGAATTTGTTTCGTCTCTGCTACTACCAGATAATCTAGTGGGATTTTTAAGTTTACTTTCCAAACTAGTTGATAAAGATACTGTACCGCCAATAATATAAGACTTCTCTATATTTAGTGAGTTTAAAAATTCATCTGCTCCTTGTAATTCGCTTTTTTCATTTGCAAGTATAATTGGAATATTATTTTCTGCTGCGGCTGCACCTACACTAATTGCATCAGCCAAACCTTTTACACCATTTACAACAGCTATTTGAGAAACATTTTTTATACTATTTAGTTTTTGAGCTAATAGCAAGCTTGTCTTATATCTGTCACTTCCTGATATTCTTTCAGTTGATATATTTAAGTTTTTTAATTGTTGTTCAGTTTCTTTACTTATGGAATTTTCTCCACCTATTAAGTATACTTTTTTTGCACCTAATCTCTGTATTTCAGCTTTAGTTTTTGAATTCAAAGCTTCCTTTTGTGTTAATAGTATTGGTGAATTGATAGCAGATGTAAAAGGAGTTGCTGCCAATGCATCCACTATTGAACTTCCATTTACTAAAACTACATTTTCTGAAGAACTAAAGCCATTTTGACTAACTTTAATGGCAGTTTCATATCTATCACTACCAATTAAAGATTCATTTGGGATACTTTCCCCAGAAGATTTTTCTGTAACAGCTTTTATAGTAAAGTTACATGGATAAAACTTGCTATCTCTATTTATATCATAGAATTTTCCAGTACTATCTATAATGTAACTTTCTCCTAAGTTTGCTTTTGCTTTAAACGTATCGTAACCTGGAACATTTGATTCTGAACCTATAGTTGATTCTCCACTTTTATCTTCTATGCTAACTACTATAGCACCTTTTCCTTCTGGTATATCAAAAGAATCGATTGGAACTGTTATGTATCCCGAATATTGTGTAGTGCCCTCTTTTAATTTTTTCATGTTATTTTCTTGAGGTATGCTATTTACTACTGGAGCATAATATATTTCATACTTAGCTCCTATACTCTCAGTTAAAAACATTACAGACTTTAGAGTCTCATCTCCCCTATTAAAGTCAAATACATTTGCAGCTGTTATCTTGTTTGAAATTAAAGGAACAATACTTGCATAGTCATGTTGATACATTTTTTCATCATCATTTGGTTTTTGACCTCCTCTGATTGAGAAATTATCTATATCAGACATAAGAGTCTTATCTTCATAAGATATCCAGAAGTATCCACGTTCAGAATTATAATCTCCCCAACTATTTTTTATTAGCCATGCACCATTTTTTGATGGTCTATTGCTTGAATTAAAGTTATCCTTAGAATAATTGTCATCCCAACCTACAACTGAAATAGCATGGTTAGTGTTAAAACTTTTTGTTGGACAATAATATGAATTTTGGTCTTCACTTTGATACCTAATATCTTCATAATAACCTGATGTTACTGCTCCATACTGTAATATAGCATTTTTTGTAGAGTTCATATCATTACTTACACATACAGCATCTGTTACATTAAAGACAGTTGGTGCTGTATTCATATTAGCTGGTTTTGTTGCTCCTTGTGCTTTAGATATTTTACCATTATATGGAATATCTTTTTCCAATTTAGGACCTGACCAAGATGTTAAGTATCCCATAGCTTCATAATTTAAAGCACCATCCATATCATTTACAGTCCATCCATATTCACCTTCTGAAGCCCACCATCTTAAATGTTCTTCTGATAAATCATAGTCTCCATAATTCTTCAATTTCAGGAAACTTTCTAAAGTTGCCATAGCTGCAAAGTCCCAGCATATTCCAAGATTTTCTTGATTTTTTATTGATGTCATTAATCCTAACTTTCTTGGGTCATAAGATGCTGGAGCTGTTCTTCCTTTGCTTTGAACTTTAGTACCTTCCAATTGATATGGATTTGGTATAATACCATTATATTTTTCTGTACGTCCATTTTTAGCATCTTCTAGATATTGTTTATAGGCCTCACTGTATTCAGCTTTTTTTATCTGATTCAATGTATTTCCATTTTCAGCTGACACAGGAATCGTTGACATTACTAAAATAGAAATTAAAAATAATGCAATAAACCTTGATGCTTTTCTTGAAGCAAACTTTTTCATACTTTCTCCCCCTAACTTCGAGCTAATTTTTAAAGATTTAATACTATATATGACTAAATATTGATTATTTCTAAATATATAATCATTTAAATCAATTATACCAAAGTTTTCCTTTAAAAATAAATAGAATAAAATAAAAAGCTGAAATTATCTTGGATAACTTCAACTTTTTATTTTATTATTTAAGATATTTTTATTTAAATCCAATTACTGCAGCTCCTAGAGCTCCCATTATCTGAGTATCTTCTGCAATAAATATTTTTTTATCTAATATTTCTTCTATCATTTTTACTAACACTTTACTCTTTGCAAGGCCTCCAGTAAATGCAATTTCATCTACTATTTCTCCTCTTGCTAGCATTGATGTTGACTTATTTGCAATAGATTTAAGTATTCCTGCTGCTACATCTCCAGTAGAAATATTTTGAGCTAAGAGACTTACTATTTCTGACTCTGCAAAAACTGTACACATACTAGATATATTAACTGGTTCATTTCCTTGAGCTAGTGTATCAATACTTTCTATATCACTCCCCAAAAGATTAGAAGTAATTTCTAAAAACCTACCAGTACCAGCAGCACACTTATCATTCATTATAAAATTAAATACATTTCCATCTCTATCTAAATTTATAACTTTACTATCTTGGCCACCTACATCTAAAATAGTCCTTACATTCTCATTTAAAAAGTAAACGCCTCTAGTGTGACACGTTATTTCTGTTACTTTCTTATCAGCAAAGTCCATTACTCCTCTGCCATAACCTGTGCCTACTACTTTTTTTATATCTTTTTTATCAATTCCATCGCTTAACAACTCATAAACTTGTTTAGATGTACTTTTAGGGCTCCATCCAGTTGGTATAATTATTTTTTTGACAATTTTTTGACCATCAAATAACACACCTTTTGTTGCTACTGACCCTGAGTCCACTCCTATACTAAACATAAACCCTCCTATTATTTACTCCTATAACATCTCCACAAACGCTTCAAATCTAGTTCTTAATTGTTCAGTGTCTGATTTTGAATAATCAGTTTCAAGAGACATAAATGGCTTATTTTTTTCTTTTGTAACAAATTCTCTTACTCTGTAACTTTCTATATTAAATGTATGACAGGCTTGTAAAACTACATCTATTACACCATCTACATTATATTCATCTATTATTCTATCTAATAGTTCAATTCTATGGTCATTGTTCATCATACAAGAGCAACCTATATTTATGTATTTTTGTGTTAAAGCATCATACACATCTTCATTTTCTTCATCAACTAATAAATCATTTGATCTTATAGCTCCACAAAGTTCATATGCAACAACTGATGCTCCAGCATCTTCTAAAGTTTTAACTATTTTTTCACTTATTCCACCAATTGGAGAACCTGTTATAAGAATTCTTGGTTTATCTTTTGTAATTGGACATTCTCCTTTTTCATATCTTTCTTTCATATCATCTATAACTTTTCTTAAAGATTGTTTAAGTTCAGCACGGTCAAATTTAAAACCTGCTTGATATAGAACATTATGAAGTTCAAGACCTGTAAGTGCAGATGGCTGTAATTTACCAAGTGCATAAAACTCTTTTAGAAGTTCTCTTTCTTCATTCTTATCTTTTATAGCAGCTCTTATATCATCTTCTGTTATAGTCACTCCTAAAGACTTTTCAACTTCATCTTTTAATTTTATCATTTCATCTTTCCAAAGCTTATAAGCAAACTCACCTTTTGCAGTATTTGGTAAATGCATTACATATGTTGGTTTAACCTTTGCAAGTTCTTCATACATTTTTTTCTTGCCATCACAGGTAGTTTCTCCTATTAATAAATCAGAAAAATAGAAATATGGACATGTATCTGTTATTGCATGTCCATAACTTGATTTTATTAAAGGACAAAGATTTCTTGGTAACACTTTTTCTGCATCTGGAATTGGTTCTTCACTAACTCCACAAACACCTACTACTGTTGCTCCTGCTGCCATTGGAATTTCAACTGGAGTAAATGTACAGAACACTCCAACCATTTTTTTCCCACTTTCTTTAAGTTCCTTTGCATTTATAAATCCTTTTTGTCTAGCTTCATTAAAACTATCAAATTGTTTTGGTAAATTTGCCATGAAAACATTCCTCCCAATTACTTCTCTTTATAATTCATTTTGTATTTTAAACAGTAAAACTTAAATATTTACATTAAAATACAAACCTCTACATTAGATTTTATCATGCTTTACCTTTCACTCATCATTGTTTTTATCAATGCAAATCAATATATATATAGATATATTTTATAGTCATTTTTAAAATTTTAACACTTATTAATTAAACTCTCTAATCCTCAATCTATAAGCAAATACTGCTGTTTCATGTAATTTATCAATTAATTTTCCATTCACATAAAATCCTACAAATGCTCCTATTCCAGGCATTAGTTGCAAAAATTTGGCTAAATCTAAATAGTCCCTGTATTCTTGCTGAAATGTTCTCCAATCAAAATCATTGATATCATTTGGTAAATTTTTTATATACTCATCCCAATTATCCATCAATTTAAATGTTGTATTTATATGAGATTGGCTAGAAAAGGCCAACTGCAATATATTTAGTATATAAATTCTTTCTCTATAGTCTTTGACATCATATCCATATATTGAAGCAACATCGTATAAAAATTTTATCTTAATACCTAAAAGTAGAGGAAAATCAGAAAGCCCTAAAAAAATCCCTCCAGCTCCTGTACCTGCTCCTTCAATCATTGCTGTAGTTTTATAATTTTTAGCCTTTTCATCAACTAGCTTTTCCCTTTCCTCTAAAGATATATTTCTAATTGGTGTCTTTGTCGCATATTTATATCCAAACAATACAGTTTTTGTCATTCCTTTTATTGAAGAAGTCATTATTTCATGGTATTTATCTGGCAAGACTCCATTGAATTTATTTTGTATACCTTTTGACGCCTTATCAAATATAGACGGTTTTTTTAATATATCTTTCTTCCATTGTTCTAATTCTTTTTTTGCTAATTCATTATAAGAAATCTCTTTATAATTTTTCAAATTTATCTCCTACTCTAAAATACAAATTTAATTAACTTACTTAATTGATTTAAAGTTATAGTTCATTTAACCTACTAAATTAGACTGTATAAATATTTTTTAGTCTCCTTATCTGCAAAACTTGCTTCTACTGTGTTTTTATAAATTATTTTATAGTCTTCTAAATTTAGATTAAATATATCAAATATTAGATTTAGTTCTGAATTTAAACTTATATCTGACACAGTTCTATTATCAGTATTTATGCTTACATTCAAATTATCTTTATAAAAATCGTAAAATGGATGACTTTTATAAGAATCTACTGTCTTAGTTTGTACATTACTGGTTGGACATATTTCCAGTAATACTTTTTTATTTTTAACTAAATCATATGCATATTTTTCTCCATTAATTTTTATACCATGGCCAATTCTATCTGCCTTTAAAATATTTATAGCATCTAATACATTTTTTCCACTTGCAGCTTCTCCTGCATGTACTGTAACTTTATATCCATAATCTCTTGCCAATTTAAAAGCTTCTTCATATTCACTGCAAAATCCGTCCTTCTCTGGACCACATAAATCTACTGCTACAACACCTCTATTTATAAAAGATTTACCTGCTTCAATTACCAACAATGCCTCTTCTGAGGTCATTGTTCTCATACAACCTAATATTAAATTCCCTTTTACATCATAAACACTTTCAGCATCTCTAATTCCTTCAACCACACTTTCAATTATACTTTTAGCACTCAACCCATTTTGAGTATGAAGTAATGGAGCAAATCTAATTTCTATATATTTAATATTTTCTTTACTTACATCCTCCAAAAGTTCAAAAGTAATTCTTTTTAAACTTTCTTTAGATTGCATAACTTTTAGAGGTAAATCAAATTTTTTTAAATATTCATCAAGTGAAGTACAATCATGTGGAACTTTTGATAATTTTTTTATTTCATCAATATTATCTGATGGTAAGTCTATTTTCTCTTTAAGTGCTATATCAAATATAGTTTCTACTCTAACACTTCCATCTAAATGGCAATGTAATTCTATCTTAGGTAAATTTTCAAACATTTTATCCTCCTTTTATACTTATAAATAATATATTCTATTGATAAGTTTTTAAGTCTTATTTCTATTATAACAATATACTAAAATTTTTCATGTTAAAAGCTGTGTATTAGTAAAATATTCTCATTTAATTTATAATTATCTAATTATATCCATTGATTTTTTTTAATATACATTTATTAATATACATTTGATAGTAAAAATTCCATTACATAATAATTTAAATTATATAAAGGCGATTTTAAATTTTTAAATTACAAAGGAGGACTTATTTTGATTACTTTAACTTTTAATACTATACAAACTTTAACCTTATCTATGCTATTCTTTTTAATTGGTAATCTGTTAAAGAATAAGATTAAATTTTTAAATAACTTCTGTATACCTGCACCAGTAATAGGAGGTCTATTATTTTGTTTTTTAAATTTATTTCTTAAATACTTTCATATAGCAGACATCTCTGTAAGTGGAAACTTAATGCCAAATTTCATAACTTTCTTTTTTACAACTATTGGACTTGAAATAAGCATAAACCTTATAAAAAAAGGTGGTAGTGTATTATTTAGATATTGGATTTTATGTGGAATATTAGCATTTTTTCAAAATATCATAGCCATATCAATATCAAAAATTATAAAACTTGAACCACTTTTAGGACTTATGTGCGGTAATGTATCTATGGAAGGTGGTCATGGTTACTCGGCTGCATTTGGGCTTACAATAGAAAGTCTTGGTATAAATGGTGCAGTTGGAGTTGGCTTATCGGCTGCAACAATAGGTCTTATTATAGGCGGGATATTGGGATGCCCTGTTGCTAGATTTCTAATAGAAAAGTATAAATTGCAACCTTCAACAAAAGCAGATTTATCAAGTCTTAAATATAAAAAAGATTCAATGAGAGTAATGAATAAATTTTTTAGAAACAGGAATAAAATAATCCAAAATAACTCGTCCCAAAAGATAACTCCTACTATATTTTTAGAGCAAGTTCTTCTTATATTTATTTGTATAAATACAGGAGAAATTATAAGCAGAATATTTTATATGACATGTAACATTCTTTTACCTTCTGTTGTGACTTGTATGTTTTCAGCAGTTATTTTCAGAAATTTAAATGACAAAATAAATATACTAGAGTTAAATTTTAAACTTATAGAGTTTCTAAAAGAACTTTCATTAGGAATTTTTCTAACATTATCACTTATGAATATAGATTTATTTGAATTATCAACATTATTGCCTCCAATTCTTCTAATAGTAACTTTTCAAGTAATCTTTATAATTTTATTTTCAATCTTTATTTGTTTTAAGATACTTGGAAAAGATTTTGATTCTGCCATCATAATAAGTGGCTTAATTGGACATGGAATAGGTGCTACTCCAAATGCTTTAGCCAATATGAGCTCTTTAACACAAAAATACGGAGATTCTCCAAAAGCGTTTTTGGTTGTTCCCTTAGTAAGTGGTTTTTTACTAGATGCCATTAGTATCCCTTGTATACTATTTTTTATAAACATACTGAGCTAGTATGTTTATTTTTTGTTATATATTGACAATTTAGCTTTTTTATTATATATTATAAGTATAGAACTTGATAATGATTTTCATTAGGAGGTGTTAATAATGACTGTTTACAACTTAAAACTTGGACAAAAGGGAATTATAGATAATATAGCTGGGAATGAAAAACTTATGAAGAGACTTCTTGCTTTAGGATTAATAGATGGCACTGAAGTTGAAGTAAAAAAAATAGCCCCTCTTAATGATCCTATAGTGATTAGATTTAGAGGATTTGATTTAGCTATTAGAAAATCTGATGCAAAAAATATAAATTTAAAAAATAATTAATATAAAATAAAAATAAGAAAAGAGATTTTAAAATCTCTTTTTTTATTTGCATTAAAAACATTTGTATTAGAACCATAAGTAATCTTAAGAAGATAGCCACTGACATTTATATTTGTTATAAAATTTAAAATAGAAATTCATAAATAGTAGTTATAAAGCTATATTTAAATTTGTATAAATATAGTATATTTATTTACATTTAATATATTTATATAATTATTACTTAAGAATATAAAATACTAATTAATATTTCAACAAGTTGATTTTCTAGATACACTATATAGGTCTATTAAATTTTACTTTTAAATTTTTATCGTCTTGAACAAGACTATAAGTATTGTCCCTTTGTTCTTCTTCATTGCTTTTTTCAAAAATATCATATGGTGTTTTTGCATTTTTATTATTAGAATTTTCTTCTTTTCTATCTAATGTACTATTCTTCACTTCAGAAACAGTATTTTGTCCTCCCTCTGACTCTTGTGCTTTCTTTTCTTTTAATTCTTGAATTTTACTTTCGATTTCTTTTATTTCTTTTTTAAAATTTTCTATTTTTGACTTAGCCATTTCATTATCAATACTTTTATCGTTTTTAACTTTCTCCAATTCTTCTTGCAATACTTTTTTTTGCTGTTCTAAACTTTGTATTTCACTTTGGTTATTACCTGAACTGTCTATATTAGACATCCTTGGTGTCTGACCACTTATACTTTCAATTTTCATTTTAGTAACCTCCTATTTCTATATGTTAAATTTTTCATTTATATATACTTTTATTTACATATATAATATTGGTTACAAATTCTATTTTCAAGTTAATTGTTCTGAAATGTCAGTATAGTGTAATGAAATAATTAGTAATATATTTATTTGAAAATAATCTGATGTATTCTCTATACTTATAGCTCCCTGGTATTTCTTAGCAACCTCTCTTATATTTGAAATTCCGATACCTGAACCACTTGTGTAATTATTTGCTGCATTATAACTATTCCTTATTTCTATCATAAAAAATCCACCATCTAGTTTAGTTGATAGTTTTAAATATCTATTTCGTTTATCTACAAATTTACAAGCTTTAATTGCATTGTCAATAGCATTGGCAAATACTATACAGAGGTCAACATCATTTATACTAGTATTACTTGGTATAATTACGTCACAATCCACCTGTATTCCTAATTGTTTTGCTATGCTTAATTTATTGTTGAAAAGGGCATCAATTACAACATTTCCTGTATTACAAGAAAATGATAGGTCACTGGTTATTTTTTCGAGTTTATTTAGGTACTCTTGTGCTTTTAAAATTTCGCCTTTTTTTAGCAATCCATTTACAATAGCTAAATGATTATTAAAATCATGCCTAAAAGACATCGTTTGTGACAATCGAGATTTTGCTTCTTCAATGTAATTTTTTTGAGAATGAATTTGTTGGTTTAAAATCGCCTTATTTTTATCTTCTTTTAAATATTGCATCAATTTCTTAAACTCAAATAAAGAGAAAAAAACACATATAATTCCAATTGAAGAAAAAAGGAAAGCTTGAATTTCTTTAGTAAGAGATGTATTCATTAATAATTTTACAGTTTGAAGTTTTGTATCGATATTTATCGTTGAACTTGAATAACCAGTATGCTCAAATGATTGCCAAAATAATATTATGAGTAACAATGGCATTATCAAAATTATTGAATATCTATCAAATTTTACAGTTTTAATATTAAATTTTTTAGCACTATACCAATATATAAATCCAACTATTATAATCGTAATAAAAAATGAAATCTCTGTATTTATAACAAATTTATAAATATTTATATCTGTATTATTTATAAATAGTAAGTAATTAAATGGAGCTATAAATCCATATGCTAACTGCTCAATTATATATACTAATAGAGATAATACTATAGATAAAACTGTAGATTTTTTTATTACATACTTTACAAACAAAAAAGTCAGTAGAAAAAATATAAGCCGTGAATAAAATAAATTATATAAATTAAAATATGTATTTATACTAATTGACAAAACTGATACTAACAAGTATAAACTACAGTCCCCAAATTTCGACTTAGTATTTGTAAAACTAATTAGAAAGTAATATTGCAATACTGCCATTAGACTTCTATCTACTGCAAAAACGAACAAAATACTATATTCTAATAATACATTAGAAGAAGATAAATTAGCCATGCTATCTCCTCCTATTTTTCATATTTTCAAGCATAGCTTCAGAAAATTCTTGTTGACGTAACCTAGAAACAGGTATCATATCTCCATTTTCCATAACTACATTACCATTTTCATAGCTATATACAGCTTGTAAATTAATTATATAACTACGATGACATCTAAAAAAATTTATTGGTAAACTTCTTTCTAGACTATCAATAGTTTCATAATAATCAATAATTTCTTTTTTTAAATGGATATAAATCTTTCTTTTTATAACTTCACAATATAAAATATCTGCTATTTTTAACCTCCAATATGAGTGCCCTTTTTGTATTGTTATATAATTTTTTTCATTACTATCCAGCTTTATAATTATTCTATCCATTGTCTTAGATAGTTTTTCATTAGATAATGGTTTGAGCAAGTAATTTATAGCATCTACTTCAAAAGCATCATATACAAATTCCTTTAAAACTGTCACAAAAATTATAAAACAATCATTATCATATGACCTTAGTTTTTTAGCTGCTTGCATTCCATTAATACCTTCCATCTGTATATCTAAAAAGATAATATCAAATAATTCATGATTATATAATAGAGTCTCAGCTTTATCAAAAAGCTCTATATTATATAATAAATTATTTTTATTCATATATAGCTCTATATTTTCTTTTAAATCATTTAGCATATACGATTCATCATCACAAATAGCAATTGAAATCAATATGTAACACCTTCTTTCTCATATTATTTTATTATATAAAGTTAACTTCTTTCTTTCAATTAATCTGTTCTAGTATGCTTAATATATGTTCCAAAGTGAATAACTTTACGTTTCATAGTATATCTAATTTAAATTTATGTATCAATACTCTAAATTTAATTTTCCATTCTAGTAAATTTAAAAACAAACAAATATATTTAATATTTTTAAATTACTTAATAAAAAAAGATATCATAAAATAATTTTTAAAAACTATTTCATGACATCTATTTTAATTTAAGTGTTGTGCTATATTTTTATTATTCAAATACTGTTTGGTCTTCTACATCTTCTTTTAATGAATTTAAGGCTTTTAAAACTATGTTCTTTCTAATTTTTTTACTTTCTTCTTCTCCTAGCTTTGGATTCCCAAGTGGGTATGGTATACCTACTGCTGGAACAATTCTATTTGCTCCTATTGTAAGTGATATTGGTACTACAGTACAAACATGGACAACTGCTATACCTGCTCTTTCAATCTCTTTTACCATCGTTGCTCCACAACGAGTACAAGTGCCTCATGTAGATGTTAAAATTACAGCCTCTACTTTATCTTCTACCAATTTTTTAGAAAATTCTTCTCCAAATCTCTTAGAATTACCCACACTTGTTCCAGTACCTGTAGTGGTTATAAAGTAATTTGCCAACTCTCCAATCACACCATCTTTTTCAAATTCTCTAACCACATCTAATGGCACAACTAAGTTTGGATTTTCAAGTACATATGCTCTATCATAACCTCCATGTATAGTTGTAAAATCTTTATTTGACATAGAATTCATACCTGTTAAATCATAAATACCATACTTAGTAGCACTTGAAGATTCGATTTTATCTGGATTATCAGTTGGAACTATCCCCCCAGAAGTTACTAATGCAAGTTTTATTTTAGATAAGTCTTTGATAGCCTTTACAGGTGTAACTCTATCGAATTCTGGCATTGGATATTCAGTTTCAAATTGTTCTCCATTCATTTTCTTAACCAGCATTTCAATTGCTCTTTCAGAACCTCTAAATTCATGGAAGAAATTTTTTCTTATTCCCCTCATTATATATCCTTCTACTTCGGGAGGTCCTACTTCTTCACCCTTAACTAATTTAATCCCTAGTCTTGACATTATTGGAACTACCTTTCTAAGACTAGCTGCTGAATTTCCTGTAGCTATTATGTGTAAATCTAGTTTAAACATATCTACACCTGGATTTTCTTTATACATTCCTGTAACTACAGGAATATTTAATTCTTCTTCAACAGCTTTACAAATAGTTCCACAGGCTACTCCATATCTCCCTGCATTAAATGCTGGCCCTGCAATAAATAAATTAGGTTTTTCTTCTTTTATCATTTTTAAAAGTTCTCTAGTAGCATTTTCAATATTTTCTCCAAAATATGTGTCTCCACAAATTACAGTTGAAACTATCTCTGCTTCATCTTTGAATTGACTTTGAAATGCCATTCCAGGTCCTACTACTCCCTTTCTTTTTTCTGGTGGAATATCTGCTTTTTCTTCTCCTCCTATACCAGCAAAGAAATTATTTATATAGTGAACAACTCTGATTTTACTCATATCTTAATCCTCCAAATCACTTTATAGTTATTACATCAATTAAGTTAATAATGGTATTAACAATAACCTATACTCAAATATTTATTTAATAATATCTTGCTGTCAAATGATTGTAACCATTTGCTATAGTTGATGCTATTATAATCTGTAATTCTGCATCCATACTTCCATCATCATTTAAGCATCCTTTATATCCACCAATCATCATTTCAACATAATCCAAAGTTCCTATAACTTTTTTCATAGCAGGAAAATGGACTACTAAGTTTCCCTGACCACAAGAAACAAGTGCATCTGCCTCTTTAGTAGCATCTGCTATAGATTGACTCTTTCCATCTTTTCCAGGAAACTCATCAGTTATTAAAACTACACTTGCTCCAACTTCACTACATTTTCTACAATTCATCATAAGGTCAGTGTCTGGATTTCCGTATCCTTCTTCTGTCACTAATACTCCATCAACCCCTAAAAATTCCACTAACTTTGCAACCATATCAGAACTTCTTTCTTTGTCAACTAAAAATACGTTTTCATTAGTTAAAATTACACCTATAAAATTCAAGTCTTTTCCATGTCTTTTATATAAGTCATGTATAACTGGATTATTTAAATGGTGAAAAGTAGTCACTTTATCACATGGTGCAACACAATTACCAGATATTATGGCTCCATCCATTATTTCACTTGGATACATAAATGTTGGAACTATTTGTTTAGCATCAACTCCATAATAATAAGTATCATGTAAAAGTCCCTGTGATTGCAACATATGAACATATGCTACTGTTGGTAGGTCTGGATATTCTTTCACTTGTTTTAATAGTGGTTTTGTTTCATATACTATTATTTCATCTGGTTCAATTTCCTTGCCTGCTTCTCCTATATAGGCACCTATCTTTAATCCAACTATTCTAGCTGCTTCTTCATAATCATGAGTTTCTATTCCCTCTTTTGCTTTTATAACAATACATACATTATTTGTTTTTGAAAAAGGTGTATATTTAGCAGTAGGACCACTCATATCAATTACACCTTCCTGAAACCCGACTATATTTCCACAAGTTATAACACAAGCTCCTGAAAGGACATGAGTTCTTCCACTTCCTACAGTCTTTACTTTGTTAATAATTCCAGGAAATATTTTGCTTTCATCTCCAATTTTAACCCTAGGTTCTATAACATCTTTAACTGGTGCTATTCTTATTGATTCACCAGGTCTCGCAAGTTCAACATTTACACTTACAATTCTTTCATCTTCTAAAGCTATCTGTTCTATTTCTTTACCATTCACATATAATATGCCATCTTTTACTTCTGTTTTCTCGCCAAATTCAACATTTTTTATAAATATATTCCCTAGCTCTAGCTTCATATGAAAATCCCCCTTAATACATTTAATCGCAATTAAAAATATCTATTATTACGTTTATTTATATATAAAGCATTTTATATGCCAATTATTTAAAATATAGCTTTTTTATGTTAATGCCATAGATATTTTCATTTTTTACTTATATAAACATTGAATTTACCTATAATTATTGTAAGTCTTAAATTTTAAAATTATAATAAAAAAAATAAGTAGAATTTTTCTACTTATCTTTTAATAATTGTGAGAAATTTTTTGCTCAGTATATGAGAAGTTTTTTTCTCACTTAATATTGTACTCTGATATTTTATTAGTTAATTGTCTTCTGCTAATCTCCAATTTTTTTGCTGTATTTGAAATATTATTTCCACATAGAGATAGAACCTTTTCAATATATTCACACTCAAATTCTTTTCTTATTTCTCTTAGAGGTCTAATACTTATTTTATCATCTATGTTTGTATTGTTTGATATTAAGTTTAAATTATCTTTTGATAACTTACTTCCTTCACTTAAAACTACTAATCTATTGATTATATTTTTTAATTCTCTTATATTACCTGGATAATCATAATTTATTAAAAAATCAACTACTTCTTTATCAATTGAGGATATTTTTTTATCATGTTCAATCTGGTATTTATTTAAGAAAAAGTCTATAAGTGTATTTAAATCCTCTCTTCTATTTCTTAAAGGTGGTATAGTTATTGTTATTGTACTTATTCTATAAAAAAAATCTTCTCTTATATTACCATTTAGTATTTCTATTTTAGGTTCTTTATTCATTGCACAAATTAATCTAAAATCAACTTTAATAGACTTGTTGCTTCCTATTCTCTCTATAGATTTATCTTCAAGTGTCCTTAACAATTTTACTTGTACATTTAGAGGTATATCTCCTATTTCATCTAAAAATAAAGTGCCCTTATTTGAAAGTTCAAATCTGCCTTTTCTATTATCTACTGCTCCAGTAAAAGAACCTTTTTCATGTCCAAATAACTCAGATTCTAATAAGTTTTCAGAAAAAGAACAACAGTTTACAGGTACAAATATTTCATCTCTTCTTGGACTTAGACTATGTATATATCTAGCTAAAACATCTTTTCCTACACCAGATTCTCCAAGAATTAGTATATTTACATCTTTACAAGCAGCCTTTTCTGCGATTTTTATTATATTATTAAAATCCTTATTTTTAGATTCTAAAGTAAAGTCCAAATTATTTTTTTGTGTACAAACTACTTCTTTTTCTGTTTTTACTTTCTCAATTTCTTCTAATAAAGTTTCAATAGGATTGCTTTTTATAAAATAAGATAAAGCTCCTCTTTTCATGGCTTCAACTGCATTTTCAATACTTCCATATCCAGTAACTAATATAACTTCTATATTTTTATTAATAGATTTAATTTTATCTAAAAGTTGTACTCCATCCATGTTTTTCATCATAACATCAGACAAAATCAAATCATAATTTTTATTTTTTTTGATAATACTCACAGCTTCTTCTCCACTTAGTGCTATATCTACCACATATCCATTCTTTTGCAAAATTTTTTTCATTATTGTCCCATACTCTAATTCATCATCAACTACTAGTATCTTCATCATATAGTCACCTCTTTATTTAGTGGAATTTTTATATAAAAACAAGTACCAACTCCCAATTGACTTTTGACACTTATATCTCCGTTATTCTTTTTAATCTCATTATATGTAATATACAATCCTAATCCAGTTCCTTCACCAATCGGCTTTGTAGTATAAAAAGGATTAAATATATCCTTTAAAACGTTTTCTTTTATACCATCACCATTGTCTTTAAAATCTATAAATAAACAGCGCTCTTTCACATAGCAATTTATAATAATTTTACCGCCTTTATGTACTGCATCTACTGAATTAGATATTAAATTTATAAATACATGTTTTAAAGACTCTCCATTTATGTAACACACTAAATCCTTATTGCAGTTTATATTTATTTCAACATCTTTTAACTGTAAAACTTTATACTGAAGCTTGACTATATTTTCAATAAAATTTCTTATATTTATATTTTCTAAACTATCATCTGATATTCTTGCAAAATTTAATAAGTTCGTTATTATATTACTTGCTCTATCTACATTACTTTCTATTGATTTTACACAATCATTTACCTCTTCTATAGTGACATTATCTTTTAAAAGATAACAATTATTTCTTATTATTCCTAGAGGGTTTCTTATCTCATGTGCTACTCCAGAAGCTAGTTGCCCTATAGATATCATTTTATTATCTCTCAACAACTTTGCTTCTATTATTTTATCATTAGTTATGTCTTTAATTAAAGCTACTATATATTCAACATTATTTTTTTTATATTCTACAGGGAAAGTACTTATTTTCAAAATTTTATTACTCAATTCTATTTCACTTGTTTCATGTGTATTTTCAGAAAATGTATTCTCAATAATATTTTTTATTATATCAATTAATTCTTCTTTTTTATATTGTGTCTCATTGATAAAATCATAGAATACTTTATTTGATTCAACTATATTGTAATTGTCATCTATAAGCATTATTATGTCTGTGATACTATTAAATGTAGCCTCTAAAGCCTTCTTATTTTCTATTACTTCTTCTGTTTTCCTTTTTATTTCTATTTTTAATAAATATGTATAACTATAAAAAATATAAATAGATATCAAAATTATGCCTATAAAAATATAAATGATTGGTATGACTCCTCTATCATATAATACATCATCAACTTCATTATATATAGAATACCATTTTTTATTTAAATCTTTATATACACCATTTTTCTGAAGTTTAAAAATTCCCTTATTTAAAATACCAACTAATTCTTCATATTGTTTAGGAACAGCGAGAACTGCCTTTTTGGTATAAATAGGAGTATTTAAAATACTATATTTATCTGAAAGTTCATAGTTTATTACATAGTATTGTAGTACTGGTTCATCACCAACAACTACATCTACTTTACCTGACATTAAATAATTGACTCCAGTCTTTATATCTGGAGTCAACACAATATCTATATTATCAACTCTTTGTTTCAAAAAGTTTATAGAATAGTCACCCTCTGGTATTGCTATTGTTTTTCCTTTTAAATCTCTATAACTATTTATATTCTGTGATTTTTTATCTTTCAATATATTTGCGCTTAACGTATAAATTGGGTCAGTAAATACAAACTTATTTGCTCTTTCTTTTGATGGAATTAAGTCAAAAAATCTTATACTATCATCCACTGGATTTACAAAGGATTCTTTCCACCATGTATTTGGTTTAAAATAGAAATCTCTCCCTATTTGGATTGATAGGGAATTAATTAAATCAACAACAATTCCTTTGTATTGACCATCTTCTTGACCTTTATATCTAAGAGGAGGAGAGCTCTGGTCAGAACTATAAACTAAATTTTCATGTTTTTTTAGCCATTGTTTTTCCTCTTCTGTAAATGGAAGTGATTTCTTAACATATTCAAATATATTCAAATTATACTCCATACCTACATACATATTTGCGAGTAAAACTACAACTAAAAATGAATAAATAATCCCTATAATTACTATCTTTTTTTTATTCACCTTAAAACTCCAATCTTTCTTTTTTATATAAATTCAATATTTAATAACAAAATCCTACTTTTTTCATTAAATATTTATATTTATTATAAGATTAATTGTATAGATGTTGAAACTATAGTCATTACTATTCCTATTAGTGCTTCATACGGAATCAATTTAAATCTTTCACCTATATCCATATTTATACTACCTGCACTAGTATGAAATAATGAACCATGTGGTAATTGTTCAAATACACTAGAACCTGCATTAACAATTGATGCACCTGAAATTGGCGATAATCCACCACTTAATATAGCATCAGAAAAAGTTGATGATGCTATAGTAGCTCCAGCTGTTGATGATGCTGTTGCCAGTGACATAAGTATACCTGAAATTGGTGCTAATAAAAATTGTGACATATTTAAATATTGTAGTATACCTATTGTACTCTGTTGTAATTCAGACATTTGTATAATACCTGCAATAGTCCCTGTTCCGAGTAATAATATGCATACACCTTGCATCTTAGATAATCCAAAAGATAAATACTCTCTTGTATTCTTCAAATTTCCTGTAGCTATTAAGGTCGCTACTCCTCCTATAGGAAGTGCAACCATAGGGTCTATTACTATAGGTGATATATTTCCTAAAAACAATAAAAATATAGCTACAATTGGACCACAGAATGACTTAAACAAACTTGGTAAGTCCTCTCTTTGCTCCAAGAGTTCATATGATTCCACCTTGTTTCCTTTATTTATTAATAAACTTGCCAAAACAACTGTAATCACAATACCAACAATTGCTGGAATTACGTTTGCTATCATAACACTAGATAGATTTACAGAAAAATTTCCTGCTACCGCAATGGTATTTGGATTTGGTGATATTATATTACCTGCTTTACCTCCACCTAACATAGCTAAAAGTATTGCTAATTTAGAGTAGTTTAATTTTCTTCCTATGTATAAGCCTATTGGTGCTACAGTTATTACAGATACATCCAAATTTACACCTACTCCTGCAAGTACCATTGTTGAAGCAGCTATAGAAAGTAAGGCTCTCTTTTCTCCTAATATCTTTACGATTTGTTCTGATATTTTATCAACTGCTCCTGTTTTTATTAGACTTCCAGCCAATACACCTGATGCTAAAGCTCTAAGAATTGATGGTGAGATATTCATAGCTCCAGTTGCCATAAAATCTACAGTTTCTGTTATACTCGCTCCTCCAATTATTCCCCCAACAAATGCCCCTAACATTAAACTATATACAGCTTGAAATTTCTTTATAATTAAAATAATTGCTACTAATAAGCCAAATATAGCTCCAAAAGTTGTTATTTGCACACTATTCCCTCCTATCTTAAAGTAAGTTAATTATTTTTTACTTAATTTAATTTTATTTAAATATATTTTAAGTATTCTGTATCCACTTGTCAATTATATTTTAATTTATTCAATTAGATTTAACATTATTTATTCAAAATTATATCTTATATGTTATAATGATTTCATACTATATAATCTTTTTATTTAGGTTATTTTAAAGTAATATTTTTAAAACGAAAAAGAGAGGATATTTATATGAATGATTTAAATTTAGGAGAAAAAATAGCTGAAGTTCGAAAAAAACAAAATCTAAGTATTCGAGATTTAGCAAAACTAGCAGATGTTACACCATCATTATTGAGTCAAATAGAACGAGGTCTTGCTAATCCATCTGTAAACTCATTAAAATCTATAGCCTCTTCTCTAAATGTTCCTCTATTTACATTTTTTGTATCTGAAGTAGATAAAAAAAGTTTAATAGTGAGACGCGATAGTAGAAAGAAAGTTATTTTACCTGGAAGTAATGATGTTGTATATGAAGTTTTAATTCCAGATTCTAGTGGTAACTTAGAATTTGCTATTATGGATTTGGCTCCAAATACATCTTCTTGTGTTGATAGAATTACTCATAATGGAGATGAAATTGCATACATTTTAGAAGGAGAAGTCAAACTATTTATGGATGATGATGAATTTACTCTATTCAAAGGTGATAGTGTTAAGATTCCTCTAGGAACAAAGCACAAATGGCAAAATGATTCTAATAGTGAAAGTAAAGTAGTTTTTGCAGTTATACTATAAAGGGTATACCTTATGAAGAGATATAAATTTATATTTTTTGATGCAGATGATACTTTATTTGATTTTAAAAAGAGTGAATCTTATGCTTTCAAGAAACTTTTATCTAAATTTGGATTGGATTTTAACTTTGAAAAATGTATAAAAATATATAGAAATATAAGTGATAAGCTTTGGCTTGACCTTGAAAAAAACACTATAACTTTAGATGAGCTTAAGCTACTTAGATTTGAACTTTTTGCAAAGGAAATGAAATTAAATGTTGACCCTATAATTCTTAGTAAAATGTACTTAAATCTTTTGTCAGAATGTACTTTTTTAATGCCAGGTACACTTGATGTATTGCCATACCTTAAAAGTAAATATAAAATTATCATAATAACAAACGGAATTTCTAAAGTCCAAAATAATAGGCTTAAAAACTCAGAAATAAAAAAATATATTGATGGAATGATTGTATCAGAAGAAGTAAAAGTATCAAAACCGAATCCAGAAATATTTAAATATGCATTTAAAAAGTTTAAGTGTTATGATAAAACTTCGGCTTTGATGATTGGTGATAGTTTAACTTCAGATATATTAGGAGGAATAAATTCAGGAATAGATACTTGTTGGTTAAACTCCAATAACAGTATAAATTATACTAGTTCTATACCAACTTATGAAATAAACACTCTCATTGAATTAAAAAATTTATTATAATTTATAAGTAGAATCTTATTATTTTGCAATAATTTTTTTAGCTAGCGTATCTTTAAGCTAAAAAAATTATTGCAACTTGCCAATATCAACTTTAATCTTGTAAAAATTTCTAAAAACACTTTCTAATACATTTACTGCATCTTGATTCAGTATTTTCCTTATCACCCATTAATATGAGCATCGCGACACTTTTTATAGGAGCCAATTGATGATAATCATTGATTTTTATTTCCAAATTATTGTATTTATTTTTTATATATTCATAAATGTCTTTTTGATTTTCAACTTTAAAATCTTTATCTCCTGGATATATCTCGTATGATATATTGAGATTACTATAGGTTTCCTTTAAATACATTTTTATTTTTTCATTAATGTAATCTAAACATACTACACCTATTTTGTCTAGTGCTAGACCTGCCATCATATTACAATTTTTCATGTAGTCGTTCATCTTAATATCAATTTTATCTCCTATAGTATATAAAATAGCAAATGCCTTTTTACACTCTTTAGGCATTTTATCAGTATCAATTTCACTTATATAAACTTTAATATTCAATATGCTTTTTATACTTTTTATTTCTTCTTCAACTATTTCATTAATCATTTCTGGAACTTTTCTATTAGAATATCCCAAAAACTTTAGCACTGTAGCTTTATTTATATAAATATTTTCTAAATCTATAAATTCTAAATAAGGCATATTTTTACTGTTATTCCAACTCATTCATATCAATCCTATCTAATTCTTTATAACTAATTCTGCCTGCTTTTATGGCTGCTTGTAAATTTTCTACTGGTGTTGTATTTAAACAGTTACAACCAAAATCGCATAGGAAATTATCATACTTTCTCATCTTTTTTAACAACTTTAGTGTTTCCTTTGTGATTTTATCAGGTGTAGAACGTCCAAGAAGTTTTATTGGGTCTAAATTTCCAATTAAAACTATATCTTTTGGAATTCTTGGTGCAATCTCTTCATAGTCTAGAATTTGGTCTAAACTTACTGCATCTACATTGCAACTCAACATATCATCTAACAACTCTCTTGTGTCTCCACATATATGCATACCTTTCCAACAATCAAGTTCATCATATATCTCATTTAAATTTTTTACTATATATTCATTAAATCTAGCTTTGTTTAAAGTTACTGATGTTGGCTCTGCTATTGAAATATATTTTGCACCTGCTTTATTTGCAGCCACAGCATATCGCCTTACTAACTCAGTAGTGAATTCTAATAACTCCTCCACAAATTTTTTATCAGTTATTATACACCTTAAAAGTTGTGTAGCCCCAGCTAATTGACCTGCAAGAGTAAATGGACCTTGTATTGATTCATATAATGGTTTTTTTATAGTTTTTGATATTAGTGACAAGCTTTCTAGATTGAGTGGCATACGTCCACTTGTATAAGGGTCTGGTACATCTAATTTTCTTAACTTTTCACTATCTGTTATTGTATGTGTCAATACACTTGGAAAATCGTAATCTGGTCTTAGTGTCTCTAAGCCCAGAGTCTCACAAAATGTAATTCCATCACAAAATGAATATATAAAATCTGATTCAAAATATTTGTCCATAGTTCTTGCTAATTCCAATTGTAAATCTACACTATCATATACTTCATATGCTTTTTTATTTATTAAAAATAAACCATTTGTACCCATATCAGGCAGGAAAAATCCTCTATCTTCACTATTTATATATTGCAATAAAGTCATATCTGAAAACATTCTAAATTTCTCCTCCTATAAGTTTGTCTATTAATTTAACTGCTTTTGGAGCATTTGGACTATATCCATCTGCACCTATCTCTTCTGCAAAATCCATACTTACAGGACCTCCACCAATTATTACCTTTGGCCTTTTACTTAAATTAAGTCTATTAAGCTTATTTATTACTGATTTCATGTTTTCCATTGTCGTTGTCATCATTGAAGATAAACCTATTATATCTACATTGTTTTTTATAGCTTCTTCTATTATATCTTCGCTTTTTCTATTTACACCTAAATCAATTACTTTATATCCAGTAGCTTCAACCATTACTTTTACAATATTTTTTCCAATCTCGTGGGTGTCACCTTCTACTACAGACATTAAAATTACTCCCTTTGATTTTTTCTTTATCTTTCCAGTGCCCTTTAAGATGCTAATACCTTTGTTTAATGCATCTGTACATACTATCACTTCTGAAAGATAGTATTCTTTATTCTCAAACTTATCTAAAGCACCTATCATACCCTTGTTTAACCCATATTCATATATATCCTCTACATTAATATTTTCCTCTATAGCGTCTTTTACCAACTCTTCTATATTATTTACACCCATATTTAATATACATTCTGCTATTTTTTCAAGTATGTCCATATAATACTCATCCTTTCAAATTCCTTCATAAAAGTACTTTTCCAACACTCATTGAACTAATCTTCCATACCAAATAACTTTATACTCAAGTTACTTGATGTAGGTAATCTCTTCTTTGATTAGCTAATTGAATCAACTTCTTTAAGCCATCTCTAAGAACATTTCTTTTAAATCTTAGGCAAAAAGTATAATAATTATTGGTAGTTTAAATTTGCAGTCCATGGAAAATCTATAGGAAATACTTTTGTAGTAAATTCATATATTTTTTTTAAATGTTTAAATTCATTGTATTGTTCTTCATTTCTTTCGAAAAATAGCTTGTTAAGTTTATCTAAACTTTCTATCATAAGCTCCTCTTCCTTATATTTGATGATATATTTATTTTCAACTTGTTTAAACTCAATATGCTCTAATAGTTCAGAATCTACATATTGATTAAAATAACCTTTTAAATTATCACATAATTTACTGTAATTTATTATTTTAATTGTTCCTTGTTGATAATCTAAAGACTTTAGTTCATTACATCCTAATTGGTCCTTTAGATTTCTTACATGTACCTTATAGTCTAAATACTCTAAACCAAATTTATTCGTAACATATTTTAATATATTTTCAACATTTATATTATTCACTCCTATTTCAACCACTTCTCCTATAATAGAACCTTCTTTTTTTATTGTTCTTATTATTAAATATCCTATTATATTACTATTTTCTTTTATAAATACTTTCTTATAATCAATTGGCCCCCAAGCAATAGTAGCTGCATGTAATAATTTTTTAAATTCATCTCTCGTTCTTATAAATCTAGTACTATTTTGATTATATAATTCAATCATTTTATCTAAATCAGCATCTTTTTCAAAATTAGTTTCATCAAATTCAACTATTTCATATGGTATTTCAATATTTTCTGGCTTTATTGTATATTTATAGAAACTCTTCACTACACTACAGTTTCTTCTACTATATAAACTTCTTGTCCCTGAAATAATTAAAACATCTACACCATCAGAAAACATTTTTTCTTCTGCTTTATCTAGTATTTTAGATGAATATCCCTTCTTCTCATAATCTGGATGTGTGCATACTCCACCTATAGCTGCAACCTTTAGTTTATTTCCTTGAATAGATACATCTTGTACCAAATAGTTTACATCTGAAACTACTTTTTCATTTTCTGATATTATAATCATATTTTCTATGTTATCTTTATTCAATAAAAGTGGAAACTCTTCCACCATAGTTGGCTTATAGTTTCTTGATATTCTAAACACATAGTTTATTAATCCTGTTACTTTATCAAACTCTTCTACTTTTGCACTTCTTGGTTTTATTTCCATCTATATTCCTCCTGATGTTATTTAAAATATTTCAATGCTATAATTTTTAGTAAAATATTTATTACCACATTTTTAAATTTATCACTACATTTCTAATTATATCTTTTTTCTTCATGATTTTTAATTGTTTTTCAACAAACTTCTATAAAAAATATATATAATTCCCAGTTATACTTATAAAATGACCATTTATGTATAATATATTGAAATATTTCCTATATGTTTATATGATTAAACTCTATAGGTCAATTGAAACAACCATTTTATTGAGAAGGTTATATTTTTTTATTACCTTCTTTTTTTTATAATAAATTACTATTTGATTAATAGAAAATATTCTAAGTTCCTTTTAAATAATGACTTTATTGTTTAATTGTACTAAAATAGTATATGTAGGTTACAAATAATCTAATAAATACTAAACATTGGAGGTAATAGATATGGCAGATTGTAATTCATGTCTATCAAAGGGAAATTGTAATAGTCAATCAAATTGTTCTATTGAAAATAACCCTAACAATAAATTCGGAAAAATAATTGGTGTTATGAGTGGGAAAGGTGGAGTTGGTAAATCGACTGTAACTGCTTTACTTGCTAATAAGCTAAATAAAATGGGATATAAAGTTGGTATATTAGACTCTGATATAACAGGACCAAGTATTCCTAGACTTATGGGTCTAAAAAATGTAAAAGCTTATTCTGATGGTTCTTATATTTATCCTGTAGAAAATTCAAATAACATAAAAGTAATGTCTATAAATCTTATGATAGATGATGAAAATGAACCTGTTGTTTGGAGAGGACCTCTAGTTGGAGGAGTTGTAAAACAATTTTATACTGATGTACTTTGGGAAGAACTAGACTATTTACTTATAGACATGCCCCCAGGCACTGGAGATGTTGCATTAACAGTTATGCAATCTATACCTATAAGTGGAATAGTTATGGTTTCAATTCCTCAAGATTTGGTATCTATGATTGTATCAAAAGCTGTTAATATGGCTAAAAAAATGAACATAAATGTTCTTGGAGTTATTGAGAATATGAGTTATATTCAATGTCCTGATTGTTCTAAAAAAATCAAACTATTTGATGGTGACTCTACTGAAAAGTTTTTAAATGATTTAGATTTAAAACTTCTAGGTGAACTTCCTATGACTAAAGAAATCATAGATATTACTCATAATGGTGTTACAGACATTAGTAATGATTTAGACTCAATATTAACTGATATTGTTGAAAATATCAAATAGATATAAATTAAAATTTTATAGTTTTACACTCTAATACTAAAAGAGGTGTGTATTTATTTTGTAATATTACAAATAAAATACACACCTCTTTTACATCTATCTATGTTTTAAATACACAAAATATTCTTCTATTATATCTCCATTTTTCACTTTTACTAAGTATTCATTATAGTGAGCATTGTATGGCTGTGTCATTTTACACTCTACTACATTTTCTATATCTTCCAATTCTAAGAGTTCTACATCTTTTAAAAATTTTCTTTCTAAAAGCTCCATTAGTCTTTCCATAACCTATTCCCCCACTTCTCCAGCATAATTAAAATAAAGCAAGTAAATTATCTATTTATAAAATTTACTTATTTATATTATATCCCATATCTTACAAATCCTAACAGAATTCATAAATTATTGTGAGAAAATATGTATTAACCTTTTAATAAATCTATCTTATAGTGATATATTAAGTATTCTTTCAATTATGTAAAGCACTCCTCTTAGTCCAATAAATGGTGTATATGGATATATATTTACACTTTTTAGGTTTGGATTACTTATCTGTATATCTAACTTTGAATTGTGACTCATATCAATACTAGTACCATCTCCAAATAAAACCAATAACTCATTTTCTTTTAAATATTTATTTCTTTCTAACTCATTATTTCCAATATATACAGATTCGTCATTACAATCTGTATTATGCAATATATTAACTCTATCAACTTCAAGACCTAATTCATTCAATAAATCTTTAAATCCTAAAGCAGTGTCATAATCTCCAAATACAGCACATTTTTTGCTTTCCTTATAAAAATAAAACTTCCTTTTTATATTAAATACTTGTCTTTTTATGTTAGATACTTCAGCTTCATAAGCACTTTTATCCAAATCCCACATAGTTACTTTTTGTATGTCTTTAATAAATTCTTCAGTATTTTTTATTCCATAAGGCTTTTTATACACATAAGGTATATTGTACTTATCCTTCATAAAAGTGGCTGCTTTAATACCTTCTTTCCTAAGTACTATATTTAAACTAGATTTAGATGCATTTTCTATTTCATCTATTGATGTGTATGATGTAAAGGTTACATTTACTTCTTTTTTGAAAAAAGTCTTTATCATCCTTTTAATTTCTTCACAATCTGATAAAAAGTTATATTGGTCTATATTACATCCAATTATATTAAAACTATCAATTTTTTCATTGCTCTCTTTTACTACATCCTTTGCTAATATATAAAGAAAATCTTCAACTCCTTGATTATAATCTTCTCTTAATCCACCTGTTGTAATTGGGATTAACTTACAGTTTACAGAATCACTTATGATATTGCAGATTCCTACTATATCCACACCTATAATAGAAGATACAGATGAAGCCATTACAAATATATATTTTGGGTTAATATCATTATCTATTTCAATTATAGCCTTTTCTAATCTATCATAATTTCCAAACGTAACATCACTTTCACTCATATGAGTTGAATAAATCTTTGCTTTGTCTTCTCCATTTAAACTTCCAATTGCTTCTATCGCATAGTGAGTTGTTCCTGATGGGCCAAATTCTATGACACAGGCTTCACTTATTGATGATACTGTAAATATTATTCCCATTCTATCAGAAGGATTTGGAAAATATTTATATACTTCCATATTAAATCACTTCCTTTCTTGTAACTTTCTCCACATCAAACAATTTAATTAAAGTTTCCATTATGCCTATTGGAAGCTCAAACCCTATTTTTTGTGCATGTTCGTCTAACGTTATTTGCATAAGTCCTTTTTCTTTTAATAACATTGGATTTTCATGGCCTATATAAATATCTGCATTTATAGTATCATACAAACTTCTAAGTGGAGCTATATTCGCAATTCTGCTTATATATGGATTGTGTCCTTTTTTTATTATGTTGTCTTTAAATAAACCATCTTGTTCATAAAGTTCACGCACTTGTATAAATTCTGGCACTAACCCTAATTCTGTTAAGAAATCCACTGTTTCAAACACCATCATTGGTGTATTCCCATAAATTAGCTTTTTACCTTCCATTAGAAGTCTACATTTATTCAATAACAAATTATATTTTTGTCTTTGTTCTAATAATTCATCTTGTACATCTATATCTAAAATGTTACAAAGTTTATTATAGTTTTCCATTATAATTGACTCTTTCATGTTTTTATCAAAATATATGTATTCTATTCCAAATTTATTTTTCATATCTTCTGCTAAATCCAATGCTATCATGTCTGTTACTATATTTAATTTAGCACTAGATGCACTTTTTATATCTCTTATAGTACATTTAGATGGTATTACACAATTTATTTTTACGCCTTCTTTAAAAAGTAACTTTACAAGCTCTGTATCTTCTACATTCTCTTGTCTATGCCCTAAAATATTAACACCTTTTTTATTTGTATGATTCTCCATAACTGATGATAAACTCTTTAAAGCTCTAGTCATTCCAATTATATGAGAATTACAAGTATAATGTTCGGTATTAACTGCTAAAACAGGGATACCTATCAGTTCTTCCAATTCCTCAGATAAAGCATTATAATCCTCACCTATTAACTCTGGTACACATGTAGTTACTATCATTATTGCATCAAACTTTTCAACTTCTGAAATATACTTTACAGCTTCTATTACTTTTTTTTCTGCACCAAAAACTATATCTTTATCTTTTAGAACTACTGAATAAACACTATCTTGACCAGACTGTCTATGATATGCAAAGTTTTTACTATAATAAGTACATTCATTTGTTCCTACTATCACAAGAGCCATGTTTTTTATATATGATGCAGTTAATACAACTCCAAACAATGGACAATGAGTCCCTGGAAACACAGCATATGATAAAGATTTTATATCTTTATCATATGCTATATCTTTTAATCTATTTAATACATTTAAAGTATACATATTTTTTCCTTTCCAATCCTATTACTTATACAACTTTATAAATTTAAAGTTACACTTATATTACTTTTTATATTTTTAAACTGTGCTCATTTCAAATGTTAAAACTTTATATACTACTAGTTCTTCTACATAACATTATTGGATGAATCCTAGGCTTTTTGCTAATTGGGTCTATATCTATATCACATTTTACCTTATAAACATCTTTTATTATTTCTTCACTTATTACGTTATTAGGATGGCCATCCGCTACTATAGCACCATTATTCATAATAATAAGTCTGTCACTGTATTTGCTCGCTTGATTTATATCATGTAGAACCATAATTATAGTCATTCCAAATTTTTTATTTATATCTTTTACAAGTTCCATTAGTTCTAATTGATGAGATATATCTAAATATGTTGTAGGTTCATCTAATAAAAGTATATCTGGCTTTTGACAAAGTGCCATCGCTAACCATACTCTTTGTCTTTCTCCTCCAGATAAATTGCTTACCAATTTATCTTTATATGCTTCAAGACCTGTATTTCTCATTGCCCAATTTACTATCTCTTCATCATTTTTATTTTTACTTTCAAAAAAACCTTTATGTGGTATTCTTCCATAATATATTAAATCCTTTACTTTTATATCCTTTAAGGAGGCATTATGTTGAGCTAATAATGCCACTTTCCTCGAAATTTCTTTATTACTCATGACTTTCATATTTTTCTTACCAATATATATGTCACCCTGTTTAATTTTCAAAATTCTAGATAAGGATTTAAGTAGCGTAGATTTTCCTGAACCATTTGGACCTAATATAGAAACTACTTCTTTTTCCTTAATGCTCACACTCAGATTGTCTATGATAATCTTATCTTCATAACCTATTTTGACATTTTTTACATTGAACATTAATAACCGCCTCTCTTTCTTAATAAATATAAGAAGAATGGACCCCCTATTATAGACATAATAACGCCTACTGGAATCTCTATAGAGCCTCCTATTGTTCTTGCTAATGTATCTGCAATTAATAATACTATACTCCCTAGTACTATACTAAATGGTATCGTATATTTATGGTCACTACCAAGCAACATACGAGTTATATGTGGTACTATAAGACCCACAAAGCTGATGACACCAACTATAGAGGTAGAAACACCTGCTAAAAATATAGCTACTAATGAGATTAGAAACCTACTTTTATTTACATTGAAGCCAAGATTTGTAGCTGCGTCATCTCCTAGTTGTAGTACATTTGCGCTTCTGATAAGTAAAATTGATCCTATCAATCCTATAACAGAATACCATATTAGCATATTTACATCTAACCAAGTCTTTGTGGCTAAACTTCCGTTTAACCACAACATTGCACTTTGAATTCTTTCACTATACATAGTTGATAAATACGATATAACACCACCTAATATAGTGTTTACAGCGACTCCAGCTAGTATAATTCGCTCTGGTCTAAGCCCATTTTTATACGCCATCAAATATACTACTCCACAAGATATGAGTCCTCCTATAAAAGCAACTATTGGTAACATACTTGTATATTGTGGAAATAAAAGCAATATTATAATAGCAGCTACACTTGCTCCTGTAGATATACCTGTTATACCAGGGTCTGCTAATGGATTTTTCATAACAGCTTGTAACAATAATCCTGAAACTGCTAGATTTGCACCAACTAACGCTGCTAAAATATTTCTAGGCAACCTCATTTTATAAACTATTGTAGTAACCATTGTATTATTTTCATTTATCAATGCATCAAATATTTCCCCAATACTTAAATTTACACTCCCTACAGTAGAAAAAACAATTAATAAAATAATTACAGTTATCAACCCTGTAAATATCAATAAGACTTTTTTATTATCCATATTATTCACCTAAAATCTATTTATCTCCATATAAGATATCTCCCAGTTTATTTATTGAATCTTTGACATGTATATTTGCTGATACATTAAATATACTTGAGTCTAAATCTATAACTTTTCCATTTTTCACTGCATTCAATGTAGCCCATGCAGGATTTTTATCAAAAGAATCATCAAATGCTTTTTTAGTCTCTTCTATATTCCCATGTGCAAATCTAAGTATGTAATCTGGATTTTCTTTTATAATTTGTTCTAAGCTAAATTGTATATAATCTGAATCCACACTATCTGTTAAGTTATCAGCTATATTTTCAGCACCTACTGTTTTAACCAAATCACCAAGATATGAGCTCTTTGTAGCTAGCATAAAACTATTTCCACCACCAAATAAAATAGCTACTCTTGGTTTTTTATCCTGTTTTTTTGATTTTTCTACGACCAATTCTTCTACTCCTTTTAGCTCTTTTATAAGTTTTTCTGCTTCATCTTGTTTATTTATTTTATTACCTAAATTTTCTATACTTTTAAGAAACTTTGTGTATGTTCCAGTTTCAAAATAGAATGTATCTAGGTTATATTCTTTCATACTCTTCTCAACATTTTCTTTAAACATACTATCAACTATAAATACATCTGGCTCAAGAGATGCTACAATTTCTAAGTCAGGATTCATAGCTTGTCCTACTTCTGGTAGATTTTTATATTTTTCTGGCAATTCAGATTTAGTCGTTGGAATACCTACTAAAGTAGCATCTAATTTATCTAGTACTTGTGTTGCTGCTACTGTGGCTGAAACAACTTTTACGTTGTTATTTGACTCCTTATTTGCAGACTCATCATTTGATGGTTTTGAGCATCCTGTTAATATTAATGCGCTAAGTAAAAATACTGAACATATCTTTTTAAATTTCATAAAAATTTCCTCCATAATAAACTTTATTTTAAATCTGTATTTTCTATTTTAATCTTATATTTATCTAGTTACTTTGCATAATCTTATTTGCAAGTTCTATATATACTTGTGACATTTCATCATCTTTATCTTCTTCTATAACGGTTCTTCCATTATTCTCAGACTGTTGCATGATTTTATTTCTTGGGATATAGTGAAAAACTTTACTTTTTATTTCATCAGCCAATTTTTCAACTAATTCTATTTCATTCTCAACATTTTTAGCGTTTAATATGAGTCCTTTTAAAGAAGCATATCCTCTATTTTTAAATTGCTCTACAGCTAAAGATATATTACTAGCAGCATACATTGACATCATTTCTCCAGAAGTTACTATATACACTTCATTTGCAAATCCATTTCTTATTGGCATTGAAAATCCTCCACAAACAACGTCTCCAAGTACATCGTAAATTACTACATCTGGATTATATATTTCAAACGCCTTTAATTCTTCTAATTTTTCAAAGGCCGCTATTATGCCTCTTCCAGCGCAACCTACTCCTGGAGTTGGGCCTCCTGCTTCAATACATAATACTCCACCATATCCTTCAAATACTATGTCTTCAAGTTTTAAATCATCTTTCTTCTCTTTCATTACATTTAGAACTGTTGGTATAAATTTTCCTTTCATTAAATTTTTAGTAGAATCTGATTTAGGGTCACATCCTATTTGCATAACCTTATATCCTAAATGAGAAAGTGATGCAGATAAATTGGAAGTTGTTGTTGATTTTCCAATTCCTCCCTTCCCATAAATAGCTATTTTTTTCATTGACTTTTTACCTCTCTTACATCATAATATTATTTAACGAAATTAATTATCATTCGCAATAACTATTTTACGCGATATGTTTTTTAAATTCTTAACTATATTTGTTTTTTTATAAAAATATTTGTATAAATTTAGATGAGGTGATTTTTTGAAATGTTTTAAAGATGATATAGAACTTATCATTAATGATTTTTTTGACTGTTGTAATATCCCAACAAAAGTGATTAATAAGGATTTAAAAGAACTTTGTAGTGTTGGCTACAGTGATAAACTAGAAATATACTTTTCAAGTTTAAACATATTCAATAATATAAAAAGCACAGATTTTATATCTAATAAAAACTTATCCTATATAATGTTAAGTTTTTGCAATGACATACAATTTTTAATTATGCCAATACATAAATTTGATATTTCTAGTGGCTATTTTGTTATAGGGCCTTTTAAATCATGCATTAATAATGATATTGAGTTTTCTGATATACCATTTAAGCCTCTATCATGTGTAGATTATATATCAAATCTTTTATCAGAAATATGTAATGATAAAATGAAACACAAACCAGCTCTTAGTTTTTATGTAAAAAAAACTATCGATTATATTCATAAAAACTACTCAGAGGATATAACAGTAAGTGATATATGTAATGATTTACAACTTAATAAAAGTTATTTTTGCTCCCTATTTAAAAAAGAAAGTGGATATACATTTACTAACTTTCTCAATAAGGTTCGAGTCGAAAAAAGTAAAAAATATTTGCTTCGAGAAGACATGTCTATTTTAGATGTTGCTGTATTTGTTGGGTTCAATAGCCAAAATTATTATAGTATGGTTTTTAAAAAGTTCAACAACCTTACACCAATTGAATATAAAAATATTTATAATTAAAAAATATCATTCTGCAAAGGATGATATTTTTTAATTATAAATATTTTGACGAAAACAGTTAATTCTTTGTTAAGTTGACTTTATCCAAAATATGCTAAATATCACCTTAAGTATTTAAATTACTATATGATATAAGTTTTCTCAAATTAACAACAACTTAAAGATTTAACATTCTCTTAACCTATACTTAACAAAACGTTAATATTTAAATTGACAAAATTTGTTATTCTATATTATGGAAACGATAAATTTTAGTTAATAAAGTTTATAATTCATATAAAAAATTTATTAATTTCTTAAGGGAGGAAATATCGTGAATATAGCAGTTAGTCTTATCGGTGGACTTGGACTTTTTCTTTATGGAATGAGTTTAATGGGAGAAGGTTTACAAAAATCGGCAGGAGACAAATTAAAGAAAATCATCGAACTCTTAACAAGTAATGTTGTTATGGGTGTATTGGTGGGTACAGTTGTTACAGGTATCATACAAAGTTCAAGTGCTACTACTGTAATGGTTGTAGGTTTTGTAAATGCAGGAATAATGAATCTAAGTCAAGCCATTGGTGTAATAATGGGTGCAAATATAGGTACTACTGTTACTGCCCAATTAGTTTCATTTAATCTTGAAGGAATAGCCCCAATTGCATTAGGTATAGGTATAGTATTTTATTTATTTACATCAAATCAAAAAACAAAACACTTAGCTGAAATACTTATTGGTTTTGGTATATTATTTACAGGTATGGAATTTATGAAAGATGCAGTAGCTCCACTTGCTGAGTATAAGGGATTTACTGATACACTCTTATATTTTAGTAAAAATCCTATCCTTGGTATATTAGCAGGATTTGCAATCACTGGTATCATACAAAGTTCAAGTGCTTCTATGGGTATGCTAATAGCTTTAGCTTCTCAAGGAATACTTCCTCTATCAGCTGCTTTACCTATACTTTATGGAGATAATATTGGTACTTGTGTTACTTCACTTTTATCAAGTGTTGGTGCAAATAGAAATGCTAGACGTGCAGCTGTAATGCATTTAAGCTTTAATGTCATTGGTACAATAATATTTATGCTTGTTTTAAATAAACCTATATCAGCAATAGTTACTCGTTTTGACCCAACTGACACAGCTAGACAAATAGCAAATGCACATACTTTATTTAATCTTACAAATGTTATAATATTATTGCCATTTTCTAAATACATAGTTAAATTAGCAAATAAACTTATACCTATTAAGGAAACTGAGTCAGAAATTGTAAACAATACTAAGTACTTAGATGAAAGAATGTTTAGTACTCCATCTATAGCACTTGGTAATACTGTACAAGAAGTTGTTAGAATGGGCCATAAGGCTACAAACTCTTTAGAACATTCAATTGCAGGTTTTTTAAATAAAAGTAGTGAGGATATTAAGAAAACTTTTGAGTCTGAAAAAGTTGTTAATAAATTGCAAAAAGATATATTAAATTACTTGTTAAAACTTTCTAAAGAACCACTCAGAGATGATGAACGATTTAGAACAGATTTACTTTTCAATACAGTAAATGATATCGAAAGAGTATCTGACCATGCTGAAAATATAGCTGAATTGGCTATGACTGTTAAAGAAATGAATGTTAACTTTTCTGATAGTGCAATAAAAGAAATCTATGAAATATACAATAAAACTATGACTAACTTTAAGGATGCTTTAGTAGTTTTAGATGTAAAAGATTTTGAATTAGCAAACAAAGTTTTAGAAGTTGAAAATGAAGTAAATTACTTAGAAAAAACTTTTAGAAATTCTCATATGATTAGATTAAATAATGGTAGTTGTACAATTGATGCTGGTGTACTTTACCTTGACTTACTTACTAACTTAGAAAGAATTTCTGACCATTCAACAAATATAGTAAAACAAGTTTTAAAACTTAAACAGAAAATATAATGACTACAATTTGTATTTAATTTTAATTAACTACTTAATATAATAAAAAGCTATAAATAATAATTCTATTATTTATAGCTTTTTCAATTTAGTTAATATAAATTTAGAATAGGTATTTTTCTTTTTCTCTTATATAATAAACGAGTACCTTAAACATTTGATTTGATTTTAAGCACAGGATTTTTTAATAATTGCTCAAAATCATCTTGTGGCATTGGCTTTGCATAAAAATATCCTTGTGCCAAATAACATCCAATTTTTTTTAGTATTCTCACTTGTTCTATACTTTCTACCCCTTCACATATAACTTTCATATTTAATTCTTTTGCCATATTTACCACTCCACGCACGACAGCTTGTTCACGACTACCATGCATTCCTTTTTGTATAAATGTACGGTCCAACTTAATTATATCAACAGAAAATTGTTGTAATAAGCCAAGAGAGGAATATCCAGAACCAAAATCATCTATAGAAATAGGAAATTCTGATTCTCTTAGTTGATTAAAATGACTCAAAATCTGATTGAGATTTTCAACAAAAATACTTTCTGTGACTTCTATTTCAAGGTATTTGTGAGGTATTTTATAGGAATCCGCTATTTCTATCAATTTTTCTGAGAAGCTTTCATTATTAAAATGAATTCTGGAAAAATTGCAGGATACTGGACTAATATTTAATCCCAAATCCATCCATCTCTTTAACATTTTGCAGACTTCTTCATAGATATAAAAGTCAATTTCTACCACAAATCCGTTTTTTTCAAAATAAGGAATGAATTTTGCAGGACTTATTATACCTTTATGTGGATAATTCCATCTTACCAATGCTTCACTTCCTACCAATTTATTTGTATTCATATCTACCTTTGGTTGAAAGTATGGAACAAACTCTCCTTGTTCTAAGGCTATTTGCATTCTATCTGTTAAGTTTCTTTGATGTAGCCCTTCCTCTCTCATAGTCATATCATAAAGTACAACACAACTTTTGTGAGTTATTTCTGTATTTCTTCTTGCATAATTTGCTAGGTCAAGCATGAGAGATATATCATGTTTTTCAACTTCATCTACTATATATACACCAAATACAAGAATAAGTTGGTAAGTTTTTCTCATTTTTTCTACCCAACCATTTAATTGATTATCAATCTTGAAGAGACGTTCTTCTAAGCACTCCCAACTATCGTATTTTAATAACATAACAAATTGGTCTGCAGAAACGCGAGCACAAGATTCTTCAAAAGATACAGAATCTTGTAAAGCTTTAGCTAGTGCACAAAGTATTTCATCTCCTTCTGAAAAACCTAAAGTGTCATTAATCATTCGAAATTGTTTTATATCTAAATAAACAATCACATATGAACCACTTTCTGCACTTCTTAAACTCTTAATAGCTTCTTTACAAAATTTATTTAAATTCCAAATTCCTGTAAGACTATCTCGGTATAACAAACTCTCAATACGTTTATTATTTTTTGACTTTAATAAAAGTAGAAAACTCAAAAGTATAATAATAATAGCTGATACTATAATAACGCCTCCAATAATTGCCATTGGATGCTGGTGGATAATATCTTGCCAAGTTATATCATATTGAATTATCGTATTTTTTAAAATTATTCTGTCCATTTGTTCTGTTGACATATATTGAATACATTTATCTAGTATAGAAAATAACCTCGAATCTGCAGAATCAGAAATACCAATACTTATTTCTTCTGCATAGTTTGTCAAGGTCGAAACAGAAAATTTTTCATAACGAGGATTGGACAATAGATAATCTGCAATATATGTATTTACATAAACAGCATCCACTTTATCCTTTAATACAGCCTCAAAACATTCTTTTGGAGAATTATAATACTCTATAGTTCTATCTAGTTTCCCATCTTCAGTAATATTTTGTCCAATTAAAGAACCATTTACAGCTGCCACTTTTTTAATTTCATTTTCTTTTTCTCCACTAACTAAAACTACTGGAGCACGTAAATAATACTGCGTTGTTCTTATATTGTTTTTTTGGTTGTTAATATAATCGTTTTCCATACCACAAACTATAGATATTCTAGAATCTTTTGATACTTGAAGAGCTTCACTATAACTTTTTGCAGAAACAAATCTAAATTTTAAGCCAGTGTTATTTGTAATTTCCTTAAATAAATCAGCAACCACACCAGAAAACTCACCTGTTTTTGAATCACCATATTCTAGTGGTATCTTTGTAGAATCATAAACAGCTGAAATTTCACCAGATTGTTGTATATATTCTTGCTCATCTTTTGTAAATACTGGCTTCTGAGCAGTACTTATAGAAAAATATTTATTATATAATTTTGTTTCATAACTTGAATTCCTAAGTGTCAATGTATTCAAAGCAGAATTCAGTTGAGATAATAAATCCAGTTTCTTATTTGAAACCACAGTATAGAGTGGCTCTGGAGAAAATTGTGCTACACTTTTAAATGTACTAGTCCGACCAAGATGTGTTATAGCAACACCATCAAGATTTCCATTTTTTAAATCTCTTAATAAATCATCTGTTTCTTTATAAGATATAATTTTAACTTCAAAATCATTTGTTTTACAATATTCTTTAAAGTTTTCAGCATCCTTACTATTACTAATAACACCTACTTTCATATCCTGAAATGAATCAAAATCCTCATAATCATAACGAGTATCATCCACTTTTACATTTAAAGTTGTATAGATATTACACATTGGTAGTGTTGGAAAAAGCATTTCTTTTGTACGTTCTTTTGTATAATAGACACTAGGAAGAACATCTATCTCACCTGATTTTAACATTTCAAGAGCATTTTCCCAACTTTTACAATCTACTATTTCATATTTCCAGTTAGTGTACTTAGTAATTTCTTGTAAGTATTCAAAATTAAATCCTATATACTCTCCATTTTCATTTCGACTCATATAATCGCCATCATCATAATACCCGACTTTAACTGGAACCCTATCTGAAGCAGAGTTAATTTTTATTGGAAAAGAAAGAAAAATCATACAAACAATCAGAATCAATTGATAGGTTTTTAACTTCAAAATTTTGTCCTCCTCCCTCTTAGTAGCTATATTATATCATTTTCAATAGAAAAATAGAATATACTGCCAATTGTTTAACTTTCAAAATACGTCTAAAATATATATTACAAGTGAGAATACAGAAAACTTAACTTATATAAATATACTATTATTTTATATCTATCACACATAATAAGAATACTTAAAAAGCTATATGAATTTGCAAAATAACAAATTTATATAGCTTTTAACATGGTAAAATAATTCATTTTTTATATAATCTTTTTATAATTACATCAAATTGAAATTCCTATAAATTAATTTTATTGCACAATTGATACTTTAATAATATCCCCATTTTTTCTTTCTAGATGAACCACTTCTCCAGTTAAATCATAGTCAAATGCCTTAACTAGTATTTCAGTAACTTTTTTACCATCAACTACATCATCTTTTCCATTAAATAAATCTAAAGCATTGTTTTCAATCATTCTCTTTGCAAAATTTACAGGTAATTTTATATGTATTTTGTCGCCTGTATGTGATAGAACTCTTATTCTTAAAAACTTTTCTAAATTATTTCTTGGTATTTGTTTTGATGCCATTCTATTAAATCACTCTCCCTTATTTTTTATTTAATAATAAATTTTATTCTTAAAAATATCTTTATATGTATCTATTATAAAAGTAACACCATTATTTTCTGTGTTTAGTTTATACCTAACTCTATCTAATATGCCAGTTTCATGAATGCATATATTTTTTTTAATAATTGTACATTTTTAGACTTTATTTTATAATTATTCTATATACTTTATACTCTCAATGAAACTTTTTTATCAGAATGTTTTATTACATAAAATACTAAAATTAAACTAATCTATTTATCACTAAATAGTATCAGGGGGATATACTTATGATAGAAAAAATTAAAAACATGCTAAAAAATCACAATCATGATATATATATTTCACCACATAAATTATTAAGACCATATATAGCTCACTATACAATAACTTTTCCAGATAAAAATTCTATAGAAAACTTGACATTGATACCTGATGCCAGTGGATGCATCGTATTTGAATTTAGTAAAAAAGATATAACTAGCAAATTTTGGGGTGCTACAACAAAAACTATTATTGTAAAAAATGATATAGAAAATGTACTATTTAGAGTATTTGTTGAATTTCTTCCATGTGGAGTATACTATTTAACAGGTTTTCCTCAGATAGAATCAGCCGATTTAATAATCCCTGTTAAAGACTTTAACACTCAACTTGATTTCGAAACTAATTCTATCTTTGAAAAGTCCAATACTCTTAAAGAACTCATTGAACAATTCGATAGGTTATTTTTATCGTACTTATTTAAATCTAATATAAAAGATTTAACAATACCAATTCTTATAGATGCTAGGAAACAAAACTCTATTATGTCTGTTAAAAATATTGCTCAAATTAGTTGTTATAGTGAACGCCATTTAAATAGGATTTTTAATAATTCTCTTGGTATGAGTGTTAAGACATACCTTAGATTACTACGTATAAATACAGTACTACAAGAAATACAAAGTAATAATATATCATTTACAACTTTAGCTCAAAATATAGGTTATTATGACCAATCTCACTTTATAAATGATTTTAAATCTATTTGTGGTGTTAATCCAACAACCTATATAAAAAATTTGTCTGATTTTTACAATGAGAAATATAAATTTTAACATATGATTATATTAAAGTTTATATTTGAGGAGGATTTAAAATGATAGAATCAAGATGTGGAATTTTGTGTTGTGAATGTAAGTATAAGGAAGATGTAAATTGCGCTGGATGTACAAATATTGATAAACCTTTTTGGTCTGAAGAATGTCCTGTAAAATCATGTTGTGAGAATAAAAATCTTACACATTGTGGCCTATGTGATACATTTCCATGTGAAATATTAACTCAATTTGCATATGATAAAGAACAAGGTGATGATGGAAAAAGAATTTCTCAATGTGAAAAATGGGCTTCTCTAGCTTTATAATAGTATCATATTTATATATTTTATATTGTATATAAATTAAAATATTAATACCTTAATACATAATTGTATATTCTCTAAGATAGATAGCTATTATTCAATATAAAATAATAGCTATCTATTTTTTTCACAAATAAACATTGATTTTTAAATCTCTTAATTTTATATTTTAATATTTATGTCAATTAAATGTTAGTAAAGTATTTTATCTGCATTTACACCAATATATAGTAACACAAAGCTTTTCAATTTTTTATGGTTAAGCATAATCAAAAAATGTTAACTAAAAATTACAATTAAGTAGACATTTGTATTAATCTATGATACAATAGTATTTGTGGTAATACACAATTAAATCAAGTATATCTTGATATAGGTTAATAGGAGTATTTTTAATGAATAATGGAATAGTGAAATGGTTTAACAACGAAAAAGGATTTGGTTTTATAACAGTAGAAGGTGGAGATGATGTATTTGCTCATTTCTCAGCTATACAAACTTCAGGATTTAAATCATTAGAAGAAGGTCAAAAAGTAAGCTTTGATATAGTTAAAGGTGCTAGAGGTCAGCAAGCAGAAAACATAACTATATTATAATTATATAGATTTTTTCGGAAAAGACTCTTTTAAGAGTCTTTTTTTATTGGTAATATACAATATAATTATTAATTAAGTAAATAATATTATTTGGACAAATAAAAAAATCCCTCTCCTAAATATAAAATACTCTTCATAAATAAGGGTTAATTCAGTAAAGATATATAGTATATTATATATAAAAAATCCAATAGATTAGCTCTATTAGATTTTTATTTCATATATAAATATTTTTCATTAATGTTTTCAAAAGTTTAATAACGTTTTTGAAATTTTATCAAATTTTTCACTAAATATATCAAATTTTTGCTTAAATTTTTCATCGTTCATTCTTTCAACAATTACTTTATCTGGAGATAATTCATAAATAATACTTTTTATCTTATTAATAGATTCCTCATTATCATTATATTCCTTTATAATTGTTACTTCTAAAATAAATTTTCCTTTATACTGTTTATTAAATAAAATCATATTTGAAATATATTCTTCTAGAGTATATCCTATAATTGGTCTCTGAATTTTTTGAAAATCTTTTTCCGATATTGTTTTTATCTCTCCAATGACTTCATCACACATATTGGCTATTTCTATATATTCGTCTTTACCTAATAAATATCCATTAGAAAGTAATCGTACAGGCACTCTTTTGCGCTTTACTAACTCGATTACATCACAAATTTTATCATTCAATAGTGATTCTCCTTTTGAATTAATGAAAACTAGTTCTGCCTTATGCTTTTCTATTATACTTTCTAATTCTCTAAGTGAGTCATCCATCTTGTCAAATGATTGAAGTGTATCCACTTTATTATATGACCTTCCAATAGGACAGAATATACAATCAAAGTTACAATACTTTTCAGGAAGTATATTTACTTCTAATACTCTTTTTCCATCCTCAATATAAATATCTTTATAACTAAAACCACTCATTACTCTATCCTCTCAAAATTAATTTATTGATACTTCTTTATTATTAATATCTAAAATTGAAATTTTACATGTTCCACCTAAATTTTCTTGAACTGTTTTCGCCAAATAATTCAAGGCATTCTCAAATTCTTCAAATCTACTTTCATCTACTAATTCAATACATAAAAATGCATTATTTGTATTTTCAGTAAGCATTGCCCTCACTGCTTCACGCCAATTCCAACATCTACAAATTGCACCTTCATTATCTTTATAGACTATCTCACCTTCATATGGAGATGAGTTTTCTTCTGTTCCTAATGGTATAAATTCTTCATTTCCAACTGCTCTAGTCAACCTAATATCTCCCATAAATTTGTCTATGTCTTCTCCACCACAAGGCAATGCATATTTTAGCGAAATAGAATTGTAAATATCCACTAAGGGGTTAATAGTTGCTATATGATTTCCATTATGAACTCTTTTTAGCAATGCCTCAATAGATGACCTTGCTCCTTTTTTCGTTTTAAATTTTTTGAATGCTTCTCTCCATACTTTAATTACTTGGTTATTGCTAAATTCTAAATCCTTCAAGTGTTTTAATGCCTCTTTTTCTCCCTGCAAAATCATTTCCTTGTATTCTTCTTTATCCTTTATAGAGTTGTCTATGTCCTTACAAATAACAACTCCTATCTTTGAACTAGGAAATAGGTTCCAAAACTCATCCTCAACAACAAATTTTTTCATTAGAATACCTCCTCAACTTTAAAATATATAAAAATAAAAAAGCCTACAGAAATATTATTAAATATCTCCCAGGCTTTTATCCTTCCGTGTACACAATAACTGTGCGTTTTCTCTTGGACCTACCCATTATAAAATGCGGAACCCTAGAAAACTAAACTATATATTTTTGTAATTTATAAAATACAAATAAATTTTAGCATAATATAAGATTTAAAACAATACTATATTGGATTCTTATATTTGTACAAAATAATATTTAAAGGTTATTTAGCTAATCTAATAGAATACTACATTATTGATATAATTTTATTAATAAAATTATAAGTATAAAAATTTCAGAATAAGTCTATTTTAAATGTAAGTTATAAATCCCAATTAAAATAGACTTAAATTTCATTTTATGTTAAAATCTTTACAGTAATAAACAATTTTATTTTAAGGAGATAATTTTATGAATAATTACTTAAAATTTGCTACATATCAGCTCATAGGCTTTACATCTTCTATACCTAAACTTATAAAAATCAAAAAAAATCCAGATAAATTTAGCTTAAAAGAAAAATTTGAATTTATGCAAAAACAAGCTAAAAAATCTTTAGATATAGTAAATATAGACCTTAATATACTTGGCAAAGAAACATTACCAAAAGAACCAATCTTATTTGTTGTAAATCATTCAAGTATGCTTGATAGTTTTATCCTAGCAGCAAGTGTAGAAAGACCAATTGGATGTGTAATTGCAGATGAGCCAGTTTGGAGAAATATACCTATATTTAAAGAATGGGCGAAGTTGTTACGATGTGTATATGTAAACAGAAAAAATAATAGAGAAGGGATTAAAAGTATTGCTGAAGCCTCACAAAATATACTTACAGGTCAGAGTATGGCAGTGTTTCCAGAAGGAGATTTAACCTGGATTAAAGAACCAAATTCTCTAGTATCAGATTTTAGAAGTGGAGCCTTAAAAATAGCATATAAAGCAAAGTGTCCTATTGTTCCATTAGTCATAAAAAATTCAAAAGATACTTATGAAGGATATCAACCTATTGGTAAAATTAACTCTGTTCCTGTTGAAGTTGAATTCCTAGAACCAATTTATGACCATATTAAAAATCCTAGACTAAAATCTTCTGTATTAGGAGAAAATATTAAAAAAAATATGATAAACAAAATAGAAAGTTTTAGAAAAACAAATAAAAACTTTTAAAGAATTTTAACATTAAAATTTATTGACTAGAAAAAATTTTAATGTTAAAATTTTTTTAAGAGGTGATTAAGATGGCAAAAAATACAAAACAAACAACAGTTCACATTGATGAAACATTACTTAAAGAAGTTAAAAGAATAGGAATTAATGAAAATAAAAGTATATCTCAAATAATAAATGAATCAATAATAGATTATGTATTAGTTTACAGAGAAAACGAAGACAAAGAAAAAAATGAACACGATAAAAATTTAAATGATACAATAAATGCTTTTAAAAGAGAGGAAGAAAAAAGAGTTGAGGCAAAAAGTGCTGCTAGAGCTATAGCAGAAGCAAAAAAACGAGTTCTCTACTAATAAATATAAAAAATCGGTACAAACTATGCACCGATTTTTTTATATCTAAAACATATTCAAAAAGACTTAAATTTTCTTTAAATTATATCAAATCTCCAACAACTTTCACTTTTATAAGGAGTGCATTACCTGGAAGATATGCAAGTGGAACATCTTCTATATTTAATACTTCTATAGTATCCTTTTTAGCACCTGCTTTTAAAGCTTTGTTTATGGCTTCTTGTTTTGCGTCTTCTATAGCATCTTCTCTAGACATTTTATCTAAGCTGTACACTTTTTCTACATCCCCACTTATTTGCCCTAAAGCTGCACCAATAGCATTTGCTGCAGTATAATGAGGAGGTCTTATAACATCACTTATACCTTTTAGTTTTTCTGGAACAATTATACTTCCTCCACCAGTTAAAACTAATTCAACATCATTTTGGCTAGTCTTCATTTGGTCTACAGCATCTTCTAGTTTTAAAATTACTTTTTTATATACCTCATCACAATAATCTTTATCTAAATTTTCAACATTATTTTTTCTATCCTCAAATGCCATGCCTAACTTTGTAACAACATCTGATAAAGTTAAAGTATCACCACCAAATATTATTGCATCTTCAGTTATTCTATACCCTACACTCTCAGGACCTATTTTTATATTGTCTTTTTCGCCTTTTACACAAGTTCCTCCAGCAAGTCCAATAGTTAAAACATCAGGCATTCTAAAGTTCGTATGTACTCCTCCAATTGTAACAGGAATTGAAGATTCTCTAGGAAATCCATTGTATAATACACCTAAATCACTCGTAGTTCCTCCAACATCTAGTACTATTGCATTTTTTACTTTTGATAAGAAAGACGCTCCCCTTATAGAATTTGTTATTCCACATCCAATTGTGAAAATAGGATACTTCATTGTGTACTCCAAATTCATTAATGTTCCATCATTTTGACTAAAATATATTTCTGCATCTATTCCTAAATCTTTCAATGCTTTTTCAAATCCTAAAGAAACAGCCTTACCTACTCTAGACAATGCAGAGTTTAAAATTGCTCCGTTTTCTCTTTCCAGTATACCTATATTACCTATTTCATTTGATAAGGATATTGGAATATCACCAAGAATCTCTCTAACCCATTTTGCAACTTCTTCTTCTTGTTGTTTATTTACAGGAGCAAATACTCCACTTATTGCAACACTTTCTACCTTGCCTTTTATCTTATTGCAAAAATCTACAACTTCATCTTTACAAAGTTCATTTATCTTTCTTCCATCAAACTCATAACCACCAGATATCAATATTGAATCTAATTCTATTTTTTCTCTTAAATCTTCTGGCCAATCTATAAATGGTAAAATAGCAGTGGTTGCTGGTTTTCCAATTCTTATCATTGCTACATTATTAAGTCTTTTTCTTTCTACTATTGCATTTGTACAGTGAGTTGTACCAAGCATAGCATATTTTATTAATGAATTGTCAATTTTACTTTCATCTATAACTTTTTTTAAGGCATTATAAACACCAGTTTCAACATCTTTTGTAGTTGCTACTTTAACTGAATGGATTACTTTTAATTCCTTATCCAGTATACAAGCATCTGTATTTGTTCCTCCAACGTCAATTCCTACACGATACATCAAAATTTCCCCCTAAATTTTTATTTTCCTTGTAATTCTTCTACTGTTTTATACTCTACATCATATCCAAAGTATTCAGGTCCAACTGTCTCAATTCCTTTTTTAGTTCTCCATTTTTCATTACAAGGAAAAGCTACTACCATCACACGAGAACCATATTTTATTCTTTCTGTAGTTATTGGGAATCCAGTTTCTAAATCTAATATTGCTATTAAATCTGGCGTAATACAAAGTGGTGTACTACCTTTTTTTGCAATTAGATTTTCATTTTGAAATAGTACAGAGTATTCTCCATCATATCCATTAATTCCAGCGAAGAATGCATGCCCTCTAGTAAAACCACCTTTTAACTCTCTTTTAATATCAACTACTTTTCCTTCAAATAATTTATACCCTTTTAATTCTTTCAATATATTTTCAATAGCACCTTTTGAGTCTGACTTATTCTCAAGTAAAAATCCTCCTATAGTTTCAGCTATAGTCAAGGTATTTCCTATCGCAGCTTTTTTAACTTGAGCTCCACTTAAATTATAGTCACTAATAGAAGAACTTCCTCCCATTTCTACTGTTAAAGTTCTAGCCAATCTTTCTGACCAAATTCCATCAACAGGATAAAGGATGGCTGAATTACCCTTTTCATCAGCCATTACAGCAGGTGATGCTTCATATCCTTCAAGATAAAAAGTTACCATTTGAGCTTCCGGAAACGCTCTACCCATAGAATCTGCATCCAAAATAGGAAGCCCTTTTTTTGCAGCAACTGCTATTGGCATAAGTGAATTTATTCCTCCTATTTCTATAGGAATTATAACATCAACTTTTCTATTCAATAATTTTTCCATTATCTCTAAAGGAGTAGTTAATTCCACTTCAGAAAGTAATTTTTCTATTGTAATTACAGGGGAACCCATACCAGATACTGGTACTACTAAAGCATCATCCTCTAGCTCATCTAAACTAATCACTTTTACAGGCCCATACTTTTTAATTGCTTGTTTTGCAACTAATTTACCTATGTATGGGTCTCCTCCTCCTCCTGTTCCAAGCACTGCTGCGCCAACTGCTATTTTATCCACGCTTTCTTCTGTTAAAAATCTCATGTTACTTTCTCCTCATATTCCAAATTTATTTTATACTTTACAAGCATATTTCATTAAACTGCTTTTTCTGCTTCTTGTTTGTTTTTTGATGAACAAATCACTTTTCCAATAATTGATTGTATTATAAATCCTGCTATAAATCCATCTAAAGGTGCTATAGTAGTAAGAGTTATAAATCCATATGTAGAAAGGTATGTTATTAATATACCAATTATCCAAGATATTATTGAATGTTTAACTATTGGTTTGTATGCTATCCCCTTATCAAATCCTTTAAGTTCTTGTTTTACTATATAATATTCTGCTGTATACACACCACCAACAGGTGCAATAACAATTCCAAGTAAATTTAAAAATCCTATAAATCCTTCATATATTCCAAATACAGCTAATAAAGTTGCTACAACACCAAGAACTATAGTTAATACTTTTTCAGGAGCTTTTTTTAGTACAAGAGCTATACTTAGTGATGCAGAATATACATTGCTTGTATTTGTAGTCCATTGAGCTAATGTAAGTACAATTATACCTGGTATAGCAATTCCTAATGTAATAAAAATTCTCATAATATCTGAAGTACCCATACATTTTACTAATATTATTGATACTACTATCATAAAAGCATTTCCAAATTGTATCCCTAGAAAACTTGAAAGTGCACAATCTCTTCTACTTTTAGCCCAGCGACTTATGTCAGGTGATACTATTGCTCCAACTATTATTATACTCATTGATAGAGAAACTCCACCTGCAAATGTCATAGTCGATTTCATATTATCATCAACTGGAATTCCATTTGCTTTAAAAGCTAAGAATATAGTTAACATCATAAGAATTAATAAGAATGGTACTGAATACACACTTAATTTTTCCATTGCTTTATATCCATAAATAGCTGTACTCATCATCAAAAGGCCACCTATGAGGCTTAAAATTTGCATGCTCACATCTAGATTAAATATATCTTTTATTATTATTTGAGCATTTTGAGCAAAAAAGCCTACTTGAACTCCAAACCATCCTAATAAAGAAACTCCTATAACTAGAGAAAATATTTTTGCTCCAGCTTCTCCAAACACATATTTTGTTATCATAGATGTAGATAAGCTTGTAGATGAACCAACTAAAGAGCATATAGTATACAAAATAGCAGAAAAAAATGAACCTACAATTACTGATAATATTGCTTGTTTCATTGGCATACTTTGAGCTAACTCAGCTCCTAAAATAACAGATGATAAATCCACACCTATTGCTACTAGCACTGAAAACATAGCTACCCAACCACGTTTTTGATTCTCTGGAACCTGTTCCAGGGCATAATTAATTTTTTCTTCTTCCATTTTCATCCCTCCATTAAAATTGTAAAACCATTTAATTTGTTTGTTTTACAATTTTCTAATTTATAAATTTATTAACAACTATATTTTTATAATTTTCATTTAATATATAGTTTTAAATTTTCTGAAATAATTTTATAATAAAAAACGCCTCTTGGAAAAAATCCAAGAGACGAATACCAATCCGTGTTACCACTCTTATTAGTAAAAATTTATTTTACTCACTCATTTTCTTAAGGCGAATTAAACCACTACTACAATAGAACTGTAATAGTATTCTCCAAAGCTCTTTTCACACAAATTTCAATATTAGTTCTCAGCCAAATCTAACTCTCTGTAAAATTCCTTTATGCTACTTTCTTCTTCTGCGAATCTACGTTATTTATTTATGATTTATATCATAATATATATGCAATATTTTGTCAACTTAAAAAGTAAATTACTTGTATTTTTTAGTTTTATATGTAATTTTTTATATTATTACTGTATTTATATTTTGTATTTTTTAAATTTAATAAAAATTTATATTATTTTTATATACAATTGAATATAATTTTACAAATTATTTTCATTTTTTTGTAAAGTTCTACAACCATATTTTACAATTCAGTTAGTATATTCATTTACACTATACCAATCCTTCGCAAGCTTTACAACTAAATCTGGGTGTGTTTTAGAAATGTCATTTAAATTATTAGCAACACTCTTTCGCACATACAGTGATGAGTCGGTTTTTAATTGTTCCAATATAGGTAGAATAGGTGTAGGGTCTTTTTTAAATTTAGTTAGTGCTTAACCCCAAGGCAACTGTGGACGACAACATGAACGTACAGCAAATAATCATATCTCACATTATACAACAGTATGTTATATTGTTAAATCTATCTATTTAAAATACTTCACACTGCACATTCTGAAATATTGTAAAGTATCTACTGACAGTAAAAATGTCCGAACAGCCTATAAAACAAGGCTATACGAACATTTAATAAAATTTTAAAATATAATCAGAAATTTATTTTAAGTTCAATCAAATTTTTATTGAATTATATCTATTGAATCTCCAATACTTATAATTCCTTCCTTTAAAACCTTAACAAAAATTCCTTCACGTGGCATTACACAGTCCCCTGTTAATTTTTTAATTTCACATCCATTATGACACTTTTTACCTATTTGAGTTACTTCAACTTCACATTTGCCTATCTTTAATTTTGTACCAACAGGTAATGAAAACACTTCTATTCCTTCTGTAGTTATATTCTCAGCAAAGTCTCCAAATTTTAATTGGTCAAAACCTCTCATCTTCATTTTATCTATACTTTCTTTTCCAAGTAAACTTATTTGACGATGCCAGTTTCCCGCATGTGCATCTCCAACTATTCCATAATTTATTTTTAGTTCTGCACATTGCACAGGAACCTTAATTACACCCTTTTTGTCACTTATATTTATTGACACTACTTTAGCCATATTTCCTCCAAATTTTCACCCATATATTCTTAAATTATTCAAACTTAAAATCACCTGATTTTCCACCAGTTTTCTCCACAAGATGTATATTGCTTATAACCATCTTTTTATCAACTGCTTTACACATATCATAAATTGTAAGTGCTGCTAAAGAACAAGCATTTAATGCTTCCATTTCTACACCAGTTTTACCAAGTGATTTACAGGTTGCATATATTCTAATAGCAGATATAGAATCATCTATCTCAAATTCCAAATCACATCCAACCAATTTAATTTGATGGCACATTGGTATATTTGAAGATGTATTTTTAGCTCCCATTATCCCTGCAACTTGAGCTACAGATAATACATCTCCCTTTTTTATTTGTCCATTTTTTACCTTTTCTAAAGCTTCTTTACCAAGAGTAATCGTAGCTGTTGCTATAGCAGTTCTCTTTGTATCATCTTTTTCACTTATATCTACCATTTTAGCATACCCTTTTTCATTTATGTGCGTTAACATTACCTATCCTCCAATTTCATACATACGTCTATTTGTATCACTACATTTATTTTCTATTAAATGATGTTTTTCTGGCTTTTCTTTTATTATATCTTTCATAGTTTCTCTAAATAACAATGGTTTATGTAAAAGTGGTTTTATATCTATTTCCTCTTTTGAATGTAGACACAGTTTTATTGCACCACTAGAGGTAAGTCTAATACGATTACAAGTGTTGCAAAATGAACAACTTAATGGAGTTATAATTCCTATTCTTCCTTTTGCTCCTTTAAACTTATAATATTCTGCTGTACTTTTTTCATCATTTTTAACTTTATATAAACCATATATTTTTTCAACCATTTCTTTTACATTAAAATATCCTTTTTTGTAGACTCTATTAGCTTCACCTAATGGCATAAGTTCAATAAATCTTACATCAATTGGTGATTTAACTGTTAAAAACATAAAGTCTTTAAGCTCATCATCATTAAATCCATTTATGGCAACACAATTTACCTTTACTTTTATACCTAAATTTAAACATGACTCAATCGATTTTAATACTTCTTTTAAATTGCCACCTCTTGTCACAGATTTATATTTATATTCCTTTAAAGAATCTAAGCTTATATTTACTTTATTCAGACCACATTCTTTAAGCTCAAAGATTCTATCAGAAAGTCCAAGAGCATTAGTTGTCATTCCTATATTTTCTATTCCACATTCTTCTCTTGTAAACCTTATAAGTTCATTTAAATTGGGATATAAAAGAGGTTCTCCTCCAGTAAATCTAACCTTTTTTATACCTTGTTCTGACATAGCCTTTATAATGAATTTATAGTCTTCAAAACTTAGATTATCGTTTATATAATTTTTTTCAAATTTAACATCTGGTGGCATACAATAAACACACCTTAAATTACACTTATCTGTAAGTGAAATACGAAGGTAGTCTATTTTTCTTCCATACTTATCAATCATACTCTATCTACCTCTTTGTCTATTTTTTATCTATCTGAATTATATACTATTTTTTGTTATTAGTGGCACATTCTGTGGCTTCTCCTCTTAAAATTTCTATGCCATGGTCTAAGACATCAATAATGAAACTTAGATTTTCAACTGCACCTTTAGGACTTCCAGGTAAATTTATTATTATAGAATTATTCCTTATTCCACTTACACCCCTACTTAGTATAGCTTTTTTAGTAATTTCTGTAGATTTCATTCTCATGTATTCACTGAGACCTGGTATCTCTCTTTCTAAAACATCTTTAGTAGCCTCTGGAGTTATATCTCTCTTTGAAAATCCAGTACCTCCATTAGTAAGAATTAAATCTACTTTATTACTGTTACAAATTTTTATAATATTTTCCTTTAACATTTCCTTATCATCTTTTATCAACACGTATTCAGTAACTTTATAATTCCCTGTATTTTCAACAAATTCAGTTAATTTTTTTCCTGTTATGTCTTCTCTTTTCCCTTCATAGCCCTTATCACTAAGCGTTATAATTGCTACATTAAACATATGGTTTCACCCCTTTATATATTAATTAAACTTTTATAAATAAAAAATCTATTTAATAGAACCTATTCTGGTAATATTCCTTCTGATAATAATGCTTCTAAAACTGCTCCTGCTATACAACGTCCTTTATCTGATATCGTAAATGAATTTTTTACTTCTTCCATTCGAGGGTCTATATCCAATATCTTTAATCCTTTTTCTATTTGTGAACCATTTCTCAATAAGCCTCTCAAAATACCATCTATAGAAGCTTTCACTTCTATTTTATTTCCATTTTTTTCAGTGATATAACATATTATATCTCCTTTTTTAACTACATCCCCTATATTACATACATTTTCTATTATTCCAACGTTCTCAGAATAAAAAACTCGTTCTTTGGTTATACCCAATATAGCACCTGGTATTCCTGTATTTTTTAAAGCATATCCTTTTCTTATCACTTTTCCTAAATTATGTCCTCTCATAGTTTCAATAACTATGTCTACATCTTTACCTGCACAAAATCCTGGACCTAAAGCTATTGTAAGTGGTGCCATCGCTTTATTTGTTCCAATATTTTTTTTTGCAAGTATACAATCTATAACCGCTACAGGACGTATTTCATCTATATATTTACCTTTTGGGTCTATTATTAGTGCCACGTTTCTTTTATTTAAAGCTTTTTTTATTTCTGCTTTATCTTTGCAATACACACAATAAACACCTTCCACAGAAACTTTCTTTTCATAGATAGCCTCACTAAAAGAAACTTTCCTTCTTATTGCAAGAGGAGTCTCAACTTCTAAAGCGATTATTTTAAAACCACAGTTATGTAACTTATGTATAACTGCTGTTGCTAAATCTCCAGCCCCTCTAACTATTATAACATTGTTCATATTTTCTCCTACTAATAAAAATTTTAAAGTCTATACTTTATATTATATAATATAATTTTACTTATTTATATAATATCATCTTATTTTATTATTATAATGGTTAAAAATTACTTTTACCTGATATTTTTCAAACAAAAAGAGACATCCATAAAATTTATAAAAGATGTCTCTTTCTAATTCCTTATATTTTATTTTTCAGATATATCATTGTTATCTTCTAAAATAACTGCTGTTCCATAAGCAAGCATTTCTGCCGCTCCTTGCATAACTGAAGCTGAAGACAATCTAAATGCTATTATTGCATTTGCACCTTTAGATTCTGCATCTTCAACCATTCTACCAATTGCAATTTGTCTTGCTTCTGTAAGCATTTCATTATATCCTGTAAGTTCTCCTCCAACAAGATTCTTAAAGCTTGCTCCTATATCTTTTCCAACATGTTTTGCTCTTATCGTACTTCCTCTAACTAGCCCTAAAACTTCTGCTATTTTTTTTCCTTCTACTTTTTCTGTAGTTACTATTAACATAATATATCAACTCCTTTATATTCCTGTTTAATATATTATATCATGTAAATAGCAATCTTCTTAATAAATCTTGTAATTTAATACTTTATCTAGGAAATCTATACTATAAAATAAGATATTTCGTTAACCAATTATGTTCCTAATCAATTTTCTATATATAAATTTACTTAGTTAACTCATCATATAAACTTAAATTGTATTCTACATTCAATTTTAAATCCTTAATTTTTTTAATAATCATTTCACTAAAGCTTCCTTTTTCAAACCAGATATTTTGTATGTCTAAAAGTTCTATCTCTTCTAAAATGGCCTCCATCTTAGACTGCTTATCTATAATAGCTACAACATCAATATTGTGTGGTACGTCTTTTAGGCACTCATATACATCTATACCTTCAATATTCTTTTTCTCTTCATCTATAGCAACAACTTTGTACATATTCTTTTTAAGTTCATCTAATATTTTATATGCTTTGCTTTCTTCGTCACTATTATTTAATATCACTGCCCAAGAATCACATTTAAGTAAATTCATAAATTCTCCTCCATATAAATCCTACTCTATTTTACAACCGTAGCTAATTAAACTTCAGTCAATTTTTTATACTCATCAATAGTATTTACATTTAAAAATAAATCTTCGTTATCAAAGTATATATAGCTTTTATCTATTTTTTCTATAAGAGTTCTAAGCTTCAAATCATTTTTCCCTATACATAAAGATACTTTATTTATTATACTCTTTTTGTATCCAGAACACAATGGTTGTAACTTTCCATTTGTTACTGAAATTACACTTTTATCATCCATTTCATCAGCTATTTTTTCGACTACTTCATTATTTAGATATGGCATATCACATGCAACTGTAACTATATCATACTTTGCATGTTTAAGAGCAGTATATATTCCTCCTATTGGACCAACATTTTTTATTATATCATTATAAACTTTAATGTTATATTTTGAGTATAATTCTTCATTGTTAGATACTATTATTACCTCATCAAAATTTTTAAATACTTCTATTGCAATTTCAATAAAAGGCTTTTCATGTAATTCTAGAAAAGCTTTATCTTTACCCATTCTAGAACTTTTCCCTCCTGCTAAAATTACACCTGTTTTTTCTATACAAATCGCCTCCTTTAAAATACTTTTATTTATATTTGAAAAATGGCGCTATTGCGCCATTTCAACATTGATTGACTACTCAAAAATCTGAATAATTTTTTCTTTAAATGCATTCATAAGTTTTTCTTTTTCTTCTAAATATTCACTATAACACTCATATTCTCTACATATACAATTTATAATTTCACTTGATGTAAAATTGATTTTTTCAAGATTATAGTTATATAAAATTTCAACACTATCAACCTCACTTATGCTATTAAAAATACAATCATATATATCTTCAATTATAAAATTACTATCTTCTTCAAATTGACCTAAAAGTTGTTCTCTATTTTCTTCAAGCAATACATTTTCCTTTATAAATTCTACAAAGTTTTCAAAATCTTCAGTGTTATTACATGGTTCTATTTCAAATAGTATCCTAAAAAATAAATTCCATGGAAACTCTGTATTTAGTCTACTTCTAAAATGATTTCCTAAATCATTACAGAACTTATCATCAAATGTAGGTTCTCTTTCAAACTCTATTTGGTCATTAAAATCTATATCTTTATTTACAATTTCATTTAATCTTGCAAACTCATCAAGCATAAAATTGCCTAAAACTTCATCACTTATATCTTGTTTATTAAAAGAATAACTTAATATAGTTTCACATGGCTTTTTAAAATCCACAACAAAACCTATACTTTTATTCATCTTTTCTGAAAAAGCATCATACACTAATTTTGCAAAGAGTTTTTCAATTTCTTTTTTACTTACTTTCATGTTAAAAGACTTTCCTGAATGAAAGTTTTTATAAATACTCAAAAGCTGATTATCTATCATAGTAAGATTATTCTTTATAGAGTCCATCATATCCTTTATAAATTTATCAGCAAGTAAATATGTGTTATTTTTATAAATTATTTTATGTTCAATCTCACTCCAAAACACATTTACAAGAGATTTAATTTGAAGTTCAAATTTTACTTCTCTATCTAAATATGCAAAAACTCCATCTATCTTATATATTTCAAATCCATTTTTTTGCTTATTAGGTTGTCTTTCAGACAATTTTAATTTAATATTTTTATTTTCTTTATTATAATAGTTTATTTTATCATCTGTTTTATTAAAATATCTTCTTAAAAGCCTATATATCTTATTTTCATCCTCAATAAATCTACACTCAATTCTTAGTCCTATTAAATCAGATACATTATGAATAAGATTACTTGCCTCCCCATATTTTTTTAAATATCTATTTCTAATTATCTTTTCCCTCAAACTTGATTCTGATTTTATTCTAGAGGTTACATTTATATACTCTTGATTTTTTTCGTCCAAGATATTTTCAAAGTACTCTTCTATTTCATCTGATATAGTTTCTAAAGTTGGAGACATTACCCTCAACATTTCTATAGACTCTTCAATAAAATCAAATTCTTTTAATCCCATAAATTTTTACACTCCTATGTTTAATAACTGTTAGCTATTTCAGTTCTTTATATTTAACTACATTCTTATTTTAACATTTTTTCCTATTATAAGTAAGTATTCTCCAAAAACCTTCATATATATTTCAAATTAGAATTAAAATATCAGATAAAATTAAAAGATTTTGTGATAATAAAGTTATAAAAATAGTGGATTTTTTTTCCTAATACGAGTATAATATAGATATAAACATTTAACTAATTAGTTAAATGTTTATATCTATAGTAGGGAGGATATTATGGTAAAAGTATTTAAAGCATTAAGTGATGAAACTAGAAGAGAAATTTTAAAATTGCTTAATGAAAGAGATATGAATGCAGGAGAAATAGCAGGTCATTTTAATATGTCTAAACCAGCAATATCTAAACATTTAGATATTTTAAAAGATGCAGAACTTATTAGTTCAGAAAAAATGGGGCAATTTTTGATTTATTCTATTAATTTATCGGTCCTTCAAGAAGTACTTGGAAACTTCTTGGATATTTTTAAAAAGATGTAGGAGGCTATTATGGAAAATATAGGTTTAATATTACTTATAGCATTATTAATTATAAACTATGTAAATGCACCAGAAATTTTAGGTTTTTCAAAAGATAACCCTAAAGTTAAAACTGCAAGAAGGTTACAAATGTTATTTTTAATAGTCGCAGTTGGAAGGTTTATCATTCCTTTACTAGGTATAGATGAGATATTTTCTTATGAAATTAACGACAAAGTATCAGTTATAATAAATGCCATTATAATTATGTATTTTGGTAATTTATTACCTAAGCTACAAATTTATAAGAACATAGATACTAAATGTGCTTGGGCCATTGGAGATGAAAAAATATGGAAAAAGGCAAGTAAGATTTTTGCGTATTTATCATTTGTTATATCTATTGGAATGATTATATTGAGTTTTTATTTTGATTCAGATACAGTCACAACAGCATGCCAGTTCATATGGTTTGCAATACCATTATTATATTTATTACTTCATTATAGAAACAAATTTAGAGCTCCTAGTCCTAAATAAATAGTTGTAAATAAAATAAAGCCACCTCTTCTTAAAAAAAGCTATACTTTATTTTAATATTGAAATGAAGTGTTTATAAAATAAATTGCCACCAAGACATTTATGGTGGCAATTTATTAATAATCATATTTTTAGTATTTTATATAATTTCTAAATATATTAAATTAAATTTTCTTCAATTAAAAACCTATATATATACCTATTGTTAAAAAAACTAAAGATACAGCTGTTAAAATCAGTAATATAGGCATTATAAATTTTACCCATTTTGAAAAAGGAATATGAGCTACTGCAAGTGCTCCCATTAGTACTCCAGATGTTGGAGTTATAAAGTTTGTAAGACCTACCCCAAATTGATAAGCAGTTACTATAACTTGAGCTGATATATTAACTAAATCACCAAGAGGAGCAAGGACAGGCACTGTAAGTGAAGCAAGTCCTGAAGATGATGGAATCAAAAATGCCAACGCAGCTTCCAAGAAAAATGATAGATATACAAATATAACCTTTGGAAGTCCACCTAAAAAGCTTGCTGCAGAATTTAATATAGTATCTATTATAAATCCATTTTGAGCAATTATTACAATTCCACGAGCTAAAGCTATTGCAAGGGCAGCTGATGCTAAATCTTTTGCTCCATCTATGAAACTATCGGAAATTTCACTTTGTGACAATCTACCAACTAATCCAGAAAGTACACCTATCGCAGCAAAACACATTGATATCTCTGGAATATACCATCCTTGACTTAAAACACCCCAAATCATTATTGCCATTCCTATTCCAAATATAGCAAGAACAGATACTTCTTTAAAAGTAAACTCTTTTATTTCAGTTGAAGTATGATTAAGTATTGATTTATTATTTTTATCTATCTCATACACTATTGAGCTTTCAGGGTTTTCTTTAACTTTTTTAGCATAATACATAACAAATGCTATACTGATTAATATATATGCTATAAAAATCACTACTCTATATGCTACTCCTGAACCAGGAGCAAGTTGAGCTAGTGCTTGTGCAATACCAACTGAGAATGGATTTATTGTCGATGCAGCCGCTCCTGCCGCTGCTCCTATAAATACAATCGCAATGGCGGTTAGAGAATCATATCCTAAGGATGTCATAAGTGGAACAAATATCATATAAAATGGTAATGTTTCTTCTGCCATCCCAAATGTAGTACCTCCAAGACCAAATAAAATCATTGATATTGGAATTATAAGTAGTTCTTTTCCTTTAAACTTCGATATAACTGATGCTATTCCTGCTTCTATAGCTCCAGTTCTATTTACAATACCAAAAGCACCTCCAACTATTAAAACAAATCCTACAACTTCTGCTGAATCAATAAAACCTTCTATGGGTGCTTTAAAAACATCCGTAAATCCTTGAGGATTACTTTCTACACTTTGATAAGTCCCTGGTACAACAACCATCCTACCTTCTACATCTTCTCTACTAAATTCACCACTTGGTACTATCCAAGTTAATATTGCCATTAATACTATTAGCAAGAATATAATTGTAAAAGTGTGTGGTATAATAAATCGTTTCTTCTTACTGTCAATCATTATAATGTCCTCCATACTTTACTAAATTTTGAATCTATATAGGATACTTTTTAATCTCTCTGACTAAAGTTTTCCCTTTTTACAATTTTTTATTAGCAAAGATACAAAATAAAAAAGCTCTCTTTTAGATTTTAAAAGATAGCTTTTTTTATTTTTATTCAATTTAAATACTTTACTTTCTATTTTACTAATTGAATTTTTTCATTATAATTTGATATTGTTTCTTCAATATTTTTAGATTTCATTATAGTTGACATTACAGCAAAATCATCACAGTATTTTAATGTTTCCTTGACATTAGATGGTAGGATTCCTCCAAGTGCAACGGTCTTAATATCAGTAATTTTCTTAGCTTCCTTCAAAAGTTCAATTCCTTTTGGCAATAAATTTTCTTTACACTTAGTTTCATATATATGTGATAATGTTATGTAATCTATTTTTATATTTAGTTTTCTTATTATTTCTTCTAGACACTTTACTTCTTCTACCTTATGTAATGACAATCCCAGTATCTTATTTTTATTGAAATTATATCTATTTCCCAGTAAATTCAAAAACAATTTAAATGGAAGATGAATACCTTGACAATCTGTCTTTTCAAAAAATTCTATATTGCTATTTATTATAAAGTTTACTTTAAATCCATCATTATTCTCTTTCTTTTTTATACTATTCTTCAAGCTTTCATCCAATATTTTTTCCTGAAAATTAATATACTTAATTTTATTTTTTATCTTTATATATAAATCTTTTAATGCTTCATATTCTAAATCTTTTTCTCTTATTATAATATTTTCTACACCACTCAATATAGATTCTTTAATAACCTCTAAGTATCGTTCCTCGCTACATAAATTTCTATTTGTTATCAAATACATCTAAAATCTTTCCCAATCTTTAAATACATGTTGATAACCAATTGAATTTAGCATTTTCTCTATATCTTCAACAGTACTTTCATCATTTATTTTGAATTGAGCAGTATCATGTTCATCTTGAGAATGCCCTCCTACATCTGTAGATACACCTGCACTTAATTTAGTTACTCCTAAAGGTACTATATGACTTCTCATTTCCAAATTTTCTCTAGTAGATATATTTAAAGCTGCATGAGGGTCAAACAGCCTCATACAAACCATCGCTTGAACTAAATCAGTGTCGCTTATATCTACTAATTCTTCAAAACAACCTTTGAATGGTCTCATTCTTGGTGTTGAATATGAAAGCTCAATATGAGGATATTTTGTTTTTAGATATTTCCCATGCAATATTGTAAAGAAGGTCTCTTTTCTAAAATCATTTAATCCTAAAAGTGCTCCTATTGATAGAGTTCTCATACCTGCCTTTGCTCCTCTTTCAGGAGCATCTAATCTAAATTTATAATTTGATTTTGGCCCTTTTAAATGAACTCTTTTATATATTTTCTCATCATAAGTTTCTTGGTATACAGTTAGACCTTCAACACCTTTGTCTACAATATACTTATATTCATCTATTTCCATTGGATATACTTCAATTCCTATAGATGGAAATTTATCTCTTAATATTTCTATAGCCTCACCTATATATTCTACACTTGAATGAAAACTACTTTCACCAGTTAAAACAAGTAGATGTTTGAAACCTTCTTTTGAAATTTCATTTCCTTCCTCTCTGATTTCATCCATAGTTAGTTTTTTTCTTTTTATTCCACTTTTTATATTGTAACTACAATAAACACATTGATTTACACAATAATTTGCTATGTACATTGGTGTATATAGACAGACTGTCTTTCCAAAATATTGAACACTTAATTTATGTGCTTTTTGTGCCATAGCTTCTAAATGTTTTACAGCAGTTTTAGAAAGTAAATTTAATATATCAAAATCCTCAAGTTTGTCTTTTGATAAACTTCTTAAAACATCATTGTCTGTAACATTATTTAAATATCCATCAAAATCAAAATCCCTATATTTTTCTATTACCTCATAAAAACTCATCATCAATCACCACTTTCTATAAATTGCCTAAAAAACCTGTTAAAGGAGAAGATGCATTTGCAAATTCTGATACACTTCCTGCTTTTGCTATATAAGCTTCTCGTCCACCTTCTACAGCTAACTTAAATGCTCTAGCCATTTGCACAGGGTCACCTGCTGAAGCTATAGCAGTATTAACAAGCACTGCATCAGCTCCCATTTCCATAGCTTCCATAGCTTGAGATGGTTTACCAATACCTGCATCAACTATTATTGGTATATCTAATTCATCTATCATTATTTTTATCATTTCTTTCATTTGAAGACCTCTATTTGAACCAATTGGAGCACCAAGAGGCATAACTGCTGCTGCTTTAGCTTCTATAAGTCTTCTTCCAGCATAAAGGTCTGGTGTCATATATGGAAGTACTATAAATCCTTCATCAGCAAGTATTTTTGTAGCTTTTATAGTTTCTTCATTATCAGGAAGTAAGTATCTAGTATCTGATATTACTTCTATTTTTACAAAGTCTCCACAACCCATTTTTCTAGATATTCTAGCTATTCTTACAGCTTCTTCTGCATTAGTAGCTCCTGATGTGTTTGGAAGTATAGTCATTTCTTTTGGAATATATGTTAAGATATTTTCTTGTTTATTATCTAAATCTACTCTTCTAAGTGCCATTGTTATTATTTCGCTTCCACTTTCTTTGATTACTTTAGGCAATATATCATTTGAGCCATATTTACCTGTTCCAACCAATAATCTGCTATTGAATTCATGTCCTCCAAGTACTAATTTATCCATTTTCTTTCCTCCCCATCTTATTTTTTTCAATTTTCAATCTTTTTATTTTCTGATTCACGTATTTATATATCTATAAGTATTTTTGTTGCCAAATTTGCCATATGATTTGCACAAATAGCAACTCTTGGAGCCATAAGTCCCTCTCCAATTTTAGCTTCATTTACAAAATCTCCACATATATAAAATCTATCTCTTATTTTCTTAGTAGTTATTATATTTGAATCATAGTAACCTGCCATACCTGATGATGCTATCAAATATTTATCTTTCAAATTTATTAAGATATAATTACAAACTTGTGCTTTACATGAAGCATCATCAAAAGCTTCAATTATCAAATCTGCCTCTTTAAGTATATCCATATTATATTTATTTAAAAAAATATTTTGCTTTTTTAATTTTATAAATGGATTAATTTTTGTTATATTTTCAACCATAGCATCTGTTTTTAGTTTTCCTATATCATCTATAAAGTATTGCTGTCTATTTAAGTTAGATGGCTCCACAACATCATAATCTATAAGTAGAAGTTCTCCAACTCCAATTCGAGCTAAAGAGATAGCTATATTGGACCCAAGTCCACCTAGTCCCAATATAGCAACTCTTCCTTTTTTTAATTTATTATGCACATTTGGAGTATGTCTAGCTATCAACAAGCTTTCTAACTCATCAAAAGAAGGTTTAACCCCTTTTTGTATAAGTGTTAATTTATCATTTTCAGAAAGGGGAATGTCAGCTTTAATTGGATATCCATTCAACACCAATACATCACATTTATGATTATATTTATCTCTAACTTTATAGGCAGTTGTATTTTTTTCAACATCTGTTAATACTTCATTTACAAATATTTTTATTTTAACCACCTCCAATAAAGCTAATAAGTTCTACAACATCTTCATCCTTTAATATATATGTATTGTAATTGGATTCTTCAATTATTTCTAGATTTATCTCAACTACAACTCTATCGCTCTTCAAATTATATTTATTCAACAAATCTATAACAGTTAAGTTTTCTTTGAATTCAACATTCTTTCCATTAACCTTCACTAAATCACCTCCTCATTTTGACTTTATTCAACTAATGCTCTGCACAAATTATATTAAATTAAGTTCCTCATTGTTTAATATTTTTTTAACTGTTCTCATTGAACACATTTTTCCACACATAGTACAACTATCTTCATGAGTCGGAGTTGACTCATCTCTATATCTTTTAGCTTTTTCAGGGTCTATTGCAAGTCTAAACATTTCACACCAATCTAAATCTGCTCTAGCTTTACTCATTTTGTTATCCCATTCACGAGCTCCTTTAACATTCTTAGCTATATCTCCTGCATGAGCAGCTATTTTAGCAGCTATTATCCCTTCTTTCATATCATCTAAATTAGGTAATCTTAAATGTTCTGCTGGAGTTACATAGCATAAGAAGTCTACTCCTTTAGCACATGCTAATGCTCCTCCTATTGCACTAGTTATATGGTCATAACCTGGGGCTATATCTGTAACCAATGGACCAAGAACATAAAAAGGTGCTCCATGACATAGTCTTTTTTCTAACACTACATTTGCTTCTATTTCATCAATAGCCATATGACCAGGTCCTTCTATCATGACTTGTACATTTCTTTCCCATGCTCTTTTAGTAAGTTCTCCTAATACTACAAGTTCTTGAATCTGAACTCCATCTGTAGAATCTTTTATACAACCAGGTCTACATGCATCCCCCAAACTTAATGTAACATCATACTCTTCACATATATCTAAAATCTTATCAAAATTAGTATAAATAGGATTTTCTTTATTATTTAACTCCATCCAAGCAAATAATAGTGAACCTCCACGAGATACTATATGAGTTAATCTTTCATGATTTTTTATCTTTTGACAAACACTTCTAGTAAGACCAGCATGTATAGTAATAAAATCAACTCCGTCAATAGCATGTTGTCTTATTACATTTAAAAATTCTTCTTCTGTTATATCCTTTAGTTCTTTTTCTAAATACCCTACTGCATCATACATAGGAACCGAACCTATCATTGCAGGTGACATTTCAACAACTTTTTCTCTAAATTCTCTAGTTTTTCCATAGTTACTCAAATCCATTATTGCTTCAGCTTTCATGTCTATTGCCACTTTAACTTTTTCAAGTTCATTTTCTATATTCTTACAATCTCTTGAAATTCCTAAGTTTACATTTATCTTTGTTCTTAAATTTTTACCTACACCTTCTGCACTTAAGGATTTATGATTTTTGTTAGCAGGTATAACAACTTGTCCCTTTGCTATTAATTCTCTTAATTCATTTACATCTACTTGTTCCTTTTGAGAAACGATTTCCATTTCTTTAGTTATTATGCCTTTTCTAGCAGCATCCATTTGCGTTGTATAATTCATATTACATTCCTCCAAGATTAAAGTTATAGTTTTTAACAATAAAAAAAGTGCTTTTCCTTGTTTTGGAAAGCACTCTTATAATCATATATACACTTAGACAAATTTCTCACTATGCAGAATAATTTATCTATTTATATAACAAAATTATATTACAAAGCTTCCCTTCGCAAGCATTATCTTGATCAGGTTATTAGGGTTTGTAAGTTACGGCTTTATCTCTCAGCTAGCCAATTCTAGCGCCCCTAGCTCTAAATTTTTATCATTTTTACAAATTCAGTATAACACAGCAAAAATATTAGTTCAACATAATAATACAAATTTTATATTTTAATCCAGCTAACTTTACTCCAATGATGCACCTTTTTTTGAATTTTCAAGATAAGATTTAAGTATAACAGCCCTTATATTTTCATACTTTATTGAATCTGGAAGTTTTCTTTTTATGTTATTTAAATTTTCATAACCTACTTCTTCACATACTTCTAAAATCATCTTCCTTTCATCTTCACTATAAAAATTTTCTAAATCTAATGTAAATGATATACTTTGCGCATCTTTTAAATAATCATATACATATCCAATAACTGTAGATAGGGAGACTTCTATTTCTTGACTTACACTTTGTATATCCTTACCTTGATTTAACAAATCTAGTGCTATTTCATTGTTTTTTCTGCTTTCTCCATCTAGTATCAATTTTCTTTTTTTCTTTTTCTCCCAAGTAACATCAATACTATTTTCTTTTACATAATGTTTAACTTCATCTAAAATACTAGCCCCATACTTTTCAATTTTTACTTCACCTATACCAGAAATATCCTTTAATTGTTCTTTATCAATAGGATATCTTCCACTTATTTCTTTCAAAGCCTTATTAGTTAAAATCATGTATGGAAGTAATTTTTCTTTTTTAGCATATTCTTCTCTAATATTTATTAGCCTTTCATATAAAGCTTTATCTGTATTAACTTCAAGAAATTCACTATTGACATTCATTAAATCGACATTTTTTTCTTTGTCTTTTTTATCTATATTGTTTTTTTCGACATATTCTTTGATTAGTGTTTCAAAATCTTCACCATATTTTTGATATTTAATTTCTCCTACTCCAGATATATTTAGCATTTCTTCTTTATTGACTGGATAACTACTAGACATAGCTCTAAGTGTTCCATCTCCAAAAACCATATATGGAGCTATTCTTTCTTCACTTGCAATTAAGTGTCTTAATTCTCTTAAAGCACTATATAATTCATCTTCTATTTCTAGAGATTTTGTCATTACAATTTCCTTAAATTCTACCTTTACCTCGCCCTTCAAAACTTTCATAGACATATCATTTAATCTTATAGTTGGGTAACTTCCTCTGTTTCCGCTACCTAAAGTTTCGACTAAATCTAAAAAACCATGAGAAACTAATGTATTTATAAAATTCTTCAAGTCTTCACTTGAATAATCTCTCATAATATTATATGTAGACAAAGTATCTAAACCAAGTTGTAAAATTTTTTTGTTTTTAGACCCTCTAAGTACATCTACAATAGTAGTAACACCATAACTTCTTTTCATTCTAGCTACACATGAAATAACTTTTTGAGCATCTATAGTTTTATCCACTATTTCTCCTTCAACTAAACAATTACTACAGTTATTACAGTTTTCTATATAATTTTCTCCAAAGTAATTTAATATTGTCCTCCTATAGCATGAATTACTATAAACTAAATCAATCATATGCTGAAGTTTTTTATGTTGAAATAATTTTCTTTCAGGATTTTCAACACCAATATCTATTAAATATTTTTGTATATGTACATCTCCTGGAGAAAATAAAAGTATACATTCACTTTTTTCTCCATCCCTACCAGCTCTCCCTATTTCTTGGTAGTAATTTTCTACACTTTGAGGCATATTGTAGTGTATAACCCATCTTATATTGGGCTTATCAATACCCATCCCAAATGCATTTGTTGCTATCATTATATCTATATTATCATTTATAAAATCTTCTTGATTCTTATTTCTTTCATTTTTAGATAAACCTGCATGGTATTTTGATACAGATATATTTCTCTTTGCCAAGCCATTATAAATATTTTCAACTTCTTTTCTAGTAGCTGTATATATAATTCCAGACTCATTTTTATGATTTTGAATATAGTCCAAAATATATTTATTTTTACTAGATGATTTCACTATATTTATTGCTAGATTTTCTCTATCAAACCCTGTTATGTAACAATCTGGACTCTCTAAACACAATAAATTTATTATATCAGCTCTTACCTCTTCTGATGCAGTAGCTGTAAAGGCTGTGACTATAGGTCTTTTAGACAAACTATTGATAAACGTAGAAATCCTTCTATAACTCAGTCTAAAATCATGTCCCCATTGAGATACACAATGTGCTTCATCTATTGCAATTTGACTTATGTCATTATTATTTATTAGTTCAAGAAATTCTTGGGTATCTAATCTTTCTGGAGCAATATAAAGTATTTTATAAGTATTTTTTCTAATATTACTTAATATTTCATTAAATTCTTTGTTTCCCAATGAACTATTTATAAAAGCAGCATTGATTCCCATGGCTTTTAAAGCATCTACTTGGTCTTTCATAAGAGATATAAGTGGTGAAATCACTACTGTCATCCCATCTAATATCAATGCTGGAAGTTGATAACATATAGATTTTCCTCCTCCAGTTGGCATTATAGCTAATACATCTTTTTTATTCAAAATAGAATTTATTATGGACTCTTGGCCTTTTCTAAAACTTGTATATCCATAGTATTTTGATAATATTTCTAAAGGTTTTTTATTCATATATTTCTCTCCCAATTCAAATTAATTAAACTTCTTTTCTGATTATGTTCAAATTTTTATTTTTATATTCACAATCGCATTATTCCAAAGTTTCTAGCTGTTATATATTATATATTAACATATATTTTTAAAAAAATAGTTTGCAAAGTAAAATAATTTATGATACATTCTAAATATAAATTTAATACTTAATCTTCGGGGTAGGGTGAAATTCCCAATCGGCGGTATAGCCCGCGAGCTGAGTTAAAACTTGGTTGATTTGGTTAAATTCCAAAGCCGACAGTAAAGTCTGGATGGAAGAAGATATATGCTAAATAAGTGTTTTTGTAGAGCCGTTTTGCTATACATTTATACAATATTTATTGTAGATTATTCTAAACCCCGAGTTAATTCTCGGGGTTTTTTGTTTGAAAATTATCTAAGTTTAAATAGGAGGTGTAAATATTGTGAAATTTATAAGTCAAAAAGAGAAAGATATTTATTATATGAAAAAAGCTATTGAATTAGCCAAAAATGGAGAAGGTTTTGTAAATCCAAATCCATTAGTGGGATGTGTAATCGTTAAAGATGATGACATAATAGGTAAAGGATATCATGAGAGATTTGGCTCTAATCACGCTGAAATAAATGCTATAAATAGTGCTAATCAAAGTTTAAAAGACACTACCCTTTATGTAAATTTAGAACCCTGTTCTCATTATGGCAAAACACCTCCTTGTGTAGATAAAATTATTCAAAATAAGATTAAGAGAGTCGTAATATCTACATTAGACCCAAATCCAATCGTTTGTGGTAATGGAGTAAAAAAACTAAGAGACAATAACATTGATGTTACTGTAGGTATATTAGAAAAAGAAGCAAAACAATTAAATGAAATATTTTTTTACTATATAAAAACAAAAAAACCTCTTTGTATTGTAAAATCAGCAGTAAGTTTAGATGGCAAGATTGCCACAAAATCGCTAGAATCAAAATGGATATCTAATGAATCATCAAGATATCTAACTCATAAGTATAGAAATAAATATCAAGGTATAATGGTTGGGATAAACACAGTTTTAAATGATAATCCATTGCTAACTTGCAGGCTTAACCAAGAAAATGTATCTCACCCTGTAAGAATAATAATAGACACAAACTTAAAATTGCCAGTTGATAGCAAATTAGTTAAAGATAAAAACAATAAAACTATAGTTTTTACGTGTTGTGAAGATAGTGAAAAATCATTAGTTCTAAGAAAAAATAATATTGAAGTAGTACTTTCTCCTAAAAAAAATAATATGGTAGATTTAGAATTTGTAATGTATAAATTAGGAGAATTAAAAATTGATTCTGTTTTAGTTGAAGGTGGTGCTACACTTAATGACAGTCTATTTAGAAACAATTTAGTTGATAAAGTCAAATTGTTTTTATCACCTAAAATTATAGGTGGAAAAGATGCTCCTACTTTCGTTTCTGGAGATGGAATAGATTACTTATCAGATGCTATACAATTAGAAATTAAGAATGTAACTTTAATAGATGGCGATATTTTGGTAGAGTCTGATGTTTTAAATTAAATTTATAAATATATACGTCTAGGAGGTTAAAATGTTTACTGGCATAGTAGAAGAAGTTGGAATACTTAGAAAAATTACTGCTAATGGCAAAAGTGGAAAAGTCACCATACAATCAAATAAAATACTAGATGGTACAAATCTTGGAGATAGTATTGCTGTAAATGGAGTTTGCTTAACTGTTTCAAGTTTAGGTAAAAATGAATTTACTGCTGATGTCATGATGGAAACAGTCCGTTCCACAAATTTAAGTTCATTAAATCCAAGTGATGAAGTAAATCTTGAAAGAGCTATGAGCCTTTCTTCTAGATTTGGTGGACACCTAGTAACAGGTCATGTTGATAGTAAAGGTACTATTTGTAAATTTGAAAAAGATGAAAATGCAGTTTTAATAAGCATACAACCGTCCAAAGAACTTTTATCAACAATGATACACAAAGGTTCTGTTGCTATTGATGGTGTAAGTCTAACTATAGCTTATTTAGATGATGAGATATTTAAGGTTTCGGTTATACCTCATACTAAATTTAACACTACTCTCTTGACAAAGAATATTGGAGACTTTGTCAATTTAGAAAGTGATGTAATTGGAAAGTATATTAATAATTTTCTTGTAAAAAACTACAAGGAATTAAATTCTAATAGTAGTAACTATAAATCAAATATAGATAAAGAATTTTTATTTAAAAATGGTTTTTAAAAATAATAAAAGGAGTGAATTACATGTTTAACACTATTAAAGAAGCTATTAATGATATCAAAAATGGAAAAATGGTAATCGTAGTTGATGATGAAAGCAGAGAAAATGAAGGAGATTTATTGATGGCAGCTGAAATGGCTACACCTGAGACAATAAACTTTATGGCTACATATGGTAGGGGCCTTATTTGTCTTCCTGCTACTGAAGAAAAATTTAAAAGTCTAAATATACCTCTTATGGTTAAAGAAAATACAGACACATTTCAAACTGCATTTACTGTCACTATAGATGGAATAGATACTTTAACAGGTATATCTGCATATGAGAGAGCTGAAACTGTCAAACTATTCTGTAATGAAAGTTCCACAAGTAAAGATTTTAAAACACCTGGACATGTATTTCCATTAATAGCAAAAACTGGAGGTGTCCTAGTTAGAGATGGTCACACAGAAGCTTCTGTAGACCTTGCTAGACTTGCAGGATTTAAAGAAATTGGTCTTATCTGCGAAATAATGAAAGATGATGGTACAATGGCAAGAGTTGATGATTTAATGATATTTAAAGAAAAACATAATTTAAAAATAATTACTATAAAAGACTTGATAGAATATCGAAAAAGAAATGAAACCACTATAGAAAAAATTTCTAGTGCTTTTCTTCCAACAAAATATGGAAATTTTGAAATAATAGGATATAAAGATATTTACTCAAATGAAGAACACATTGCCCTTACTTATGGAAATGTAAATGAAGAAAATACACTAGTCAGACTTCATTCTGAATGTTTAACAGGTGATGTATTTCATTCTTTAAAATGTGATTGTGGGCTACAGTTAGAAACTTCTATGAAAAAAATTGTAGAAAATGGAAGTGGTGTTTTAATTTATATGAAACAGGAAGGCAGAGGTATTGGGCTTTTAAATAAAATTAAAGCTTATAAACTTCAAGAAGAAGGTTATGATACTGTTGAAGCAAATTTAATGCTTGGATTTGAAGAAGATATGAGGGATTTTTATATCGCTGCTCAGATATTAAAAAATTTACATATAAAAAGTATAAACCTTTTAAGTAATAATCCTGACAAAATAAATCAATTAGAAAAATATGGAATAAAAATTGAACATAGAGTTCCTATTAATGAAGAAATTAATGATTTTAATAAATTATATCTGAAAACTAAGAAGGATAAAATGGGACATCTATTAGATATTATATAGCTAATGGTATTTAATTTTTATTCTACTAAGTAATTTTTATTACAATAATATGCATATATACTAAAAATATAGATTTATAACCTAAATAAAATTGGAGGAAATAAAAATGATATATGAAGGAAAACTTATTGGAAAAGATTTAAAAATAGGTATAATAAACTCTCGTTTTAATGAATTTATAACATCAAAACTTTTATCTGGTGCTCAAGATTGCCTTTTAAGACACGATGTTACTCAGGAAAATATAGAAGTGGTTTGGGTACCTGGAGCTTTTGAGATTCCTCTCGTTGCTCAAAAAATGTCTAAGAGTGGTAAGTATGATGCTATAATATGTTTAGGATGTGTTATAAGAGGTGCTACTTCTCATTATGATTATGTATGTAGCGAAGTATCTAAAGGCATTGCAAAAGTATCTTTGGATAATGAATTACCTGTTATATTTGGAATAGTAACAACAGAAAATATTGAACAAGCTATTGAAAGAGCTGGCACAAAAGCTGGAAATAAAGGATATGATTGTGCTATGAATGCACTAGAAATGGCAAACCTATTTAAGGTTCTAGATTAAATACCTTTATTGATTAAATAGTGGAAATTAAAATAGAGACTATAAAATACTATTAAGTACCAATATGGCAAAGCATACTTGTCTTTTGGTACTTAATAATTTTAAAGATAATTATCTATTTGAACAACCTTACCCATATCTTCATATTCATTAGAAATACCAACACTATTCACGTATATTTTGAAATTAGAATATATACAATCATTATGTAAATTTTTAAGGACACAAGATAGATTTTTAGTGTTAAATTCCCTGTAATCTAGGAAATATAAGTTAATAATAAAAAATACTTTTAAAAGCTTAAAATAACTACAAATATAAAGCTAAATATAAAATACCATAAATTTGTACATATTACTATCAAAGCTATCGTTTTTATTTATAGCATATATTAATGTTATATTAATTATCTATTTTATTATTTTCTCGATTAATTATACAATATAATTAAGTAAGCAATAATAAACTATAAATGAACACCATAATTTAATGGTTGTTTATTGAATATTTATGGGGGACTGAATTATGAAAACAAGTTCAATACAAGATTTAACACTAGAAAAACGTAACCTTATAAAAAAATATTCTCTTACTTTGAATGAAGATTTAATTTGGGAATTTAAACACGATAAATACCACACTGTAAAATACTTCACACACAAGTTTGCAGTTAAAGAATCTATATTTGCTCTTTTATTCAATATACACAGATTATGTTATGCTAAAATAAAATACTTTGAATCAAATTTTTCAAAATATGAACCTTATAAATACAACTATCAAGAAGGATTTGTTAAATGTGAAATATATGATATGAGTTTTATGTTGCATAAATATAGCAACATGATGATAGACTTAAGAAATTTACAAGAAATCAAAAATATAGAAGAGTTTAGATTATTTTGTGATTACTTAGAAAGCTTTGAAGATAACTTACAAGATTTAATTGTGTAGTATTTAAAAAGAGAGGTTTTAATATATTATTTATGATAACTAAATTATATTAAAATACTAAAAACTCTTAATAAAATATAATATACTTGATATAAAAAAATATTACTGGAATTAAAAATTCCAGTAATATAAGTTAACTAAAATACTATATTCACATAAATTAAATACATTCTAATCTATCAAAATTACTCTATAATTTTTATACTACTTTTTATCCTAAACGTTCATCAGATAATTCAGCGTGCCACTCTGATACATTTTCTAGTCCTTCTATTTCATCTGCAATAAATACAGGGTCTTTTATTCCAGATTTTTTTTGGCTTGTATAGTCTTTTAAAGCAATAAATGCGTACTTACCTAAAAGAGTTATTGCTATTAAGTTTATTATAGCCATCAGTGCCATAAATAAATCTGCTAAATTCCAGACTACTTCTACTTGAGTAAGAGAACCAAATAAAACCATACCTACAACGAAAACTCTAAATACATTAAGTTTAATTTTACTTCCACTCATAAACTCCATATTTGATTCTCCATAGTAATAATTTCCTACTATAGAACTAAATGCAAATAAGAATATACAAACTGCTATAAAAATATTTCCTATTGGACCTATATGGTGAGTTAAAGCTTCTTGAGCTAATTCAATTCCTGTTGCTCCACTACTAGCATAATCTGAATATAATAATACCATGAATGCTGTACAACTACATATAATTATAGTATCTGTAAAAACACCTAGAGATTGGATTAAACCTTGTTTTACAGGGTGAGTTACATGTGCTGTTGCAGCAGCATTAGGTGCACTACCCATTCCTGCTTCATTAGAAAATAAACCTCTTTTTACTCCAGTCATTACAACTCCCATAAATGTACCAATTGCCATTCCTCTAAAATCAAATGCGCTTTCTACTATTAATGATATAACTCCTGGTATTTCTGTTATATTCATTACAACTATAGCTAAAGCAACTAATATGTATAATCCTGCAAATACAGGAACTATTATTTCTGAAACTTTTGCTATTCTATGAACACCACCAAAAATAACTATTGCTGTTAAAATTCCAAGACCTATTCCCATAGCCATTTTACTTATACCAAATGCATTATTAAATGCCAATGAAACAGTATTTGCTTGAACTGCATTGAATACAAATCCATAACAGATAGTTATAAGTATTGAAAATAAAACACCCATCCATCTTTTATTTAAACCTTGTTCCATATAATAAGCTGGTCCACCTCTAAAAGCTGGTCCATTCTTAACTTTATAAATTTGAGCCAATGTACTCTCCACAAAACTTGAAGCAGAACCAATTAAAGCTATAAGCCACATCCAAAATACAGCACCAGGACCTCCTGCTACTACTGCAATTGCTATCCCTGCTATATTTCCAGTACCAACTCTTGAAGATGTACTTATACAAAAGGCTTGAAATGAAGATATTTTTCCTTCTTTTTTTGCATTTTTATTTGCTGCACCATCACCTAAAAGCCTAAACATTTCTATAAAATATCTGAATTGTACAAAATTTGTTTTAATAGTAAAGTAAATACCAATTACAACTAACATTATAATTAGAATATAAGACCATAAGTAATTGTTTACAAATACTACTGCATTGTTAATGCCTGTTAAAATACCATTTAAAAAATCCATTTTATTAATTACCCCCTGTTAATATTGTTTTCTCAATAAATCTTAAAATCAAAAAAATGCATAATTCCTTGTGAAAAATTCATTAATTTAATTATAATATTTATAAAATTAAATTACAAGGTTTAAAATGAATAATTTCTTTAATAAATTGCAGTTTTATCTTTGAATTCAACTTTATTTTATTAATTTTATAACTTAGATGTAATTAATACTTTATATTGCTTATCAAATACAATAAATTATACTTTTGAAGTATATTTTTTCGTTTGTCGTTTAATATTATAAGTAATGATATGATTTTAAAATTTATTTAAATAACAAAAATTTTCTCTAAATTCTGTTAATTTTTTAAAAACTTTGTTAAATAATATACTTTTATACATCCATTGAAAAAACTAGAAAAAAGTAATACTATATATAGTACTAGCATTAGACACAAAAGAATACAAATGGAGGTACTTATATTATGGAATTTCAACAAATAATAGCTATATGTATATTTTTAATAGTTATGGCAGCTATTATTACAGAAAAGGTAAACAGATCTGTAGCAGCGGTTGGTGGTGCACTATTAATGATAATATTCAATATACTTACACTTGATGAAGGATTAAGCCATATAGACTTCAATACTATTGGAGTATTGGTTGGTATGATGCTATTTGTTGCTGTTGTTAAAAACTCAGGACTATTTGAATATATAGCTATTTGGACTGCAAAAAAAGCTAAAGGTGATCCATGGAGAATAATGATTTGTTTTGCTATTATAACAGCTATTTTATCTGCTGTATTAGATAATGTTACTACTGTTTTACTTATAGGTCCAATGACTATAGTTATTACACAAATTCTAGGACTTAATCCAGTTCCATTTTTAATAACACAAATTTTAGCTTCAAATATCGGAGGTACATCTACTCTTATAGGTGACCCTCCAAATATTATGATTGGTAGTGCTGCCAATCTTAGTTTCATGGATTTTGTAATAAATTTAGGACCTGCTGTTATAGTAATACTTATTATAACAATAATATGTTTTAAATTTATTTATGGAAAAGAACTTGTTGTAGATGATAAAGCCAAAGAAGTAATATTAAAGCTTGATGAAAAAAAATCTATTAAAGATAAACCCTTACTTATAAAAAGTCTTCTTTTAATAGCATTTATACTCTTTGGTTTTATGTTTCATAGCACAATCCATATAGATTCTTCTGTTGTAGCATTAACTGGTGCATCTATAATGCTTCTTATAGGAAAACAAGATGTAGATGAAATTATGGCAGGTATTGAATGGTCTACAATCTTATTCTTTATGGGATTATTTGTAGTAGTTGGTGGATTAGTAGAAGTTGGTATAATAAATAAATTAGCTCAAGCATTGATTGGACTTACAGAGGGCCATATTGTATTTACAATGTTATTAATATTATGGTTATCAGCAATAGTTTCTTCATTCTTAGATAATATTCCGTTTGTTGCAACATTAATTCCACTTATTTTGACTATGCAAGCTGAAGGAATTGATGTAATGCCACTATGGTGGGCAACATCCCTTGGAGCTTGTCTTGGAGGTAATGGGACACTTATTGGAGCCTCTGCCAATGTTGTACTAGCAGGTATAGGCAATAAGCATGGTCATCCTATATCTTTTAAAGAGTATTTTAAGATAGGTTTTCCACTTATGATTATATCTATTATTATATCTACTGTTTATTTAATTATAAAATTTTAGAAAATATAGTATAATAGTATTAAAGGGGATGTGTATATATGAATATTAATACTGTTCAAGGAGATTCAATTGAAGTTCTTTTAAGACAACTTGGAGCTACAAAAATATCAAAAGTAAGTAGTACATTATATTTTATTAAGTTTGATTTAGGAGACAACTGGGAAATATCTTATACTTATAATATTAATGCTAAAGATCAATATTTTTTACAAAGAATTGAACCATATCCTATTGGTAGAGGTCTTTTTAATGATGAATATGAAATAATATCATTTATATCAAAGGATTTAAACAAATTTCTAAATGCTAAAAATAGTAGTAACTTTAAAACTTTTGTTGAAGTTACTAGAAAAGTCAATTCTATTATTGATAATGTAGAAGAGTTATTTTTAAACTATAATGTAGATGGAGATGATTTAAAAACACTCAATAAAGAACTTAACGATATATTAAATGATATTAACTATATAGAAAAGCATACAAAGAAAATCTAAAGTAAGATACTTATAAATTTAAGGTTATATAAAAAAACTTTGTACAACCTCAAAATTTAATACTAAATATAAAGAATCTTATTTGTTAAAATGATAAAATAGCTGATGAAGCATATGCTTCATCAGCTATCTTGTTTTTAATGATGCCCACATCCATCATGTGAACAAGTATGATTTGATGGAAATTCTACTAATTTTCCATCTTTAAGTAAGTCCAAATTACCACTGATAGTATCAGCTTCAGCTCTATAAACTTTTATTCCCATACTATTTAATTTAACTATGGCACCTTGCCCTATTCCTCCAACTACTACTGCATCTACAACTGTACCTGATAATGCTTTTATTGGTTGGCATTTCCCATGTTCATGACCTAAATCTCCATTGTCTAAAGATTTAACTTCTCCACTTTCTAAGTCACACACAACAAAGATTGGTGCAGAACCAAAATGACCATATGGTTTACTATCTAATCCTTTATTTTCTTCTACTGGTATACATACTTTCATTATTATTTCTCCCTTCTCTTGCAACATTTTTTCATAGATTTACATTCTTTACTGCATCCTAGATGTATTGTATTTATATCAAATACATCTATAAAGCTTTCACTAGAATTACTTAACATAGAATTTATAAAATCCATACATATGTTAAACACTTCTTTGTTAATATGATATAAAACATAGTATCCTTCTTTATATCCTGTTATTATGCCAACTTCTTTTAATATTTTTATATGTTGTGAAACAGCAGAATCTGAAATTCCTAAATATTTAGAAATTCCTTTTTGGCAGATATTTCTTTTAGATACTAATATAAGTATGTTAAGTCTAGTTTCATCACTCAATGCTTTAAATATTTTAACCAAATTTTCCATAAAGACCTCTTTTTGATTAAGTAATTACTTAATTAAATTATAGTACTCTTAATTAGATTTTTCAACTATTATTTTGAAATTTTGGAACTTATTATAAATAATTCTAATTGTTTCTATATATATTTCAATTGTCAATTTAAATCTATCAAAATAAACATACCTAGAGATACATCTCTAATGTATCTTGAAGTAAAATAATAATATACAAATAAAAAACTGTCTAAAATAATTATATTATTTTAAGACAGTTTTTTATTTGTATATTTAAAAATTTACTTACTAATTATACTAAGCTCTTTTTAATTTATCTAGATAATAAACAGCATTTAATGCTGCTATTTGACCTTGCCCAGCTGCTTTGATATAAGAATAGGGTTTACCTACACAGTCTCCTGCGGCAAAACATCCTTCTATATTAGTTTTCATATTATTGTCAACCTTAATATGGATACCATCAATTTCTATTCCAGGAATCAATGTACTTGGAGCTGTGCTATCTTTTATAACGAATACTCCATCAACTTCAATATGATTTTCTTTAAAAGATATCTTATTTACAAGTTTATCTCCATCTATTTGCACTGGTCTATCATGTATAATCTCAATAGAATCATCTAAATTATCTGAACTTCTCATAAGGTTTTCTTTTTTATACATAGGTATAAAATAAGTTTTTGAAGTAAGTTCACTTAAGAAATTTGCCTCTTCTTTAGATTCTTCATTATATCCTATAACTGCTACTTTTTTATTTCTATAAAGTGGTGCATCGCATGTAGCACAATATCCTACTCCTCTTCCTAGAAATTCTTCTTCACCTTTTATTGGTCTAGTATATTCTACACCAGTTGCAAGGATTACAGTAGTAGCTTCATACATATCATTTCCAGACATTATTGCAAAGTATTCTCCCATAGCATAAATATTATTTATTCTTTTATTTTCAATTGAAATATCCATGTTATCTATATGGGATTTAAATTTGTCTTTTAATTCATCTCCACTTATATCATAAAAACCTAAATAATTATCTATTGAAGGAGCTTTAACAAGCTTATTGCTTAAATTATCATTGCCAAACATAATCATTGTTTTATTTCTTATTTTTGCATTTATAGCAGCAGATAATCCTGCTGGACCACTACCTATTATAGCTATGTCATATCTCATAATATTCACCCATTTTTATAAATATGATTTTACTTTCATCTCAATTTTGTTCTTAGGCATAAATCCAATTAGAGTTTCAACTGGCTCTCCATCTTTAAATATAATCATAGTTGGTACTGTAGATACACTAAATTGTTGAGCTATTTCTAAGCTTTCATCTATATCAACTTTTACAAATCTAGCTTCGTCTTTCATCTCTTCGCCTAATTCTGCAAATACAGGTCCTAACATATTACAAGGTCCACACCAAGTTGCAAAAAAATCTACTACAACTACTCCTTTACTACCTTCAACACTACTTCTAAATTCAGATGTATTTATAATTTTTGCCATTTTTTTAATCCTCCTAAAAATTTATTATCCTTATAATTATACTATGAAATTTATAAATATAATTTTACTTTTATAAATTCTTTTATATTTTATTTTATACTATTAGTATACCCATTCTTTATTTGTAAAAACAGATTTTTATATTTTTATTATTTTAATTTTTTTGGTATTGATATTTCAAATGTAGTTCCAATACCTATATCAGAAGTTACATCTATTTCGATAGATAAATTCAAGCTAATCATATGTGCTATTGAAAGACCTATTCCAGAACCTTCTAAATCTTTATTTCTCACATTTTCACTTCTAAAAAATCTGTCAAATATAAAAGGCATTTCTTCTTTTTTTATACCTATACCAGTATCTCTTATAAGTAATGTTACTTCATCTTCCACATCTTCTTTTAATTCTAATACTATCTCATCACCTAGTTTAGTATATTTAAAAGCATTATCAATAAAAATTAATATAAGTTGTCTCAATTTATTTTTATCTGTTATTATAACTTTATTCTTTAATTCAGAGTTAAATGTAAATTTTTTTTCTTGAAACTCAGCAATATCTACATAATCTTCTGATATTTCTTCTAGTAATTTTTCTAAATCAATTTCCTCCAAGTTAACTTTAACAATAGAATCTTCCTTAGTAAGAGATAGTAAATCCGTTATCATCTTTTTAAGTCTTCTAGTTTCTTTCATTGCAGTAGCTATTGTTTCAACTTCATCATTTACTGTATTTTCTGGAGATTTTAACATACTTTCTAATTTTGATGAAACTATTGTTATTGGAGTCCTTAACTCATGTGAAGCATCTTGTATAAATTTAGCTTGGTTCCTCCAAGCAGTCTCTATTGGAATTAATGCTTTTCGAGTAAGATATACAGCTACAAAGTATGTTATTATAACAGAAATTAGTATTCCAATTATAAGTACAGATGTCAACTGTTTTAAAGAATTCATCTCTGAGTCAATGTTTCTGATTATTTGTATCTGATATCTGCCCACATCCACATTTAATTCTCTAAATGTATAACCATTTTCTGTATATTTAAAAAATGTATTTTTCTTATCTAGTCTTCTGTCTGGAAGTAATTCATCAAAATATTCATTTTGAGTATAGTAACTTATTCTGTCATTCTCATAAACATATACCATATCTTTAGGGTCTTTAAGTCTTATTGGGTTTAAAAATGAGGTTCTCTTAAATTGAGAAACTATATACTCCAGTTCATCATTGATTTCACTATCAATTCCACTATATGTAAGACCTCTAAAATATGAATATATAAATATAGAAAATATTATTAAAAAACTACCCACTACAACAATGTACATTTTTATCAAATGGTTTTTAGTGCTGGTAAATACATTCTTATTTATCATCGAATATGTATCCTACCTTACGCTTAGTTTTAATATATTTATCATATCCATATTTACTTAGTTTTTTTCTCAGATTACTTACATATACCTCTACTATTTCAATAGTTGCATCTGAATCAATTCCCCATATTCTATCATAAATCTGTTCTTTTAATAAAATTGAACCTTTATTTAAAACAAAATATTCCAATAAGTTAAACTGTTTATTTTGAAGTTTTATTTCTTCTTCTTCAATATACACTCTTTTTTCTAATGTATCTAGATATAAAGATTTAAATTCTAATCCATTTCTTTCTTTTATTTTTCCATTAGTCCTCAATATGGCATATACTCTTGCTACTAGTTCCTCCATATAAAAAGGTTTTGTTAAATAATCATTAGCTCCTATAGTAAATGCTTCTACTTTATCATCTAATGCTTCTTTAGCAGTCAATATAAGTACAGGTGTATCTATATTATTGATTCTCATTTTCTTCAAAATATCAATTCCATTTATATTAGGAAGCATTAAATCTAAAATAACTAAATCATATATATTTTGATTTATTAAATATAATGCTTCTTCTCCATCTTCACATTTTTCAGTTTCAAAATGATTACTAAGTTCTTCTACTACACTTTCTAAAAGCACCCTATTATCTTCAACTATCAAAACCTTCATAAATATCCCCTACCTTTACTTGTCTATCTTGACTTTATGAGATTTCAAATCAATATCTACATTTGCTTTTTCTTTTATATCATCATAAGTATATCCTACTATTTCAACATTCTTTGCTTTTGTTGAACATGTTATATCTATATCTGTTTCTTCTGAAGCCTTCAAAACTTTGTATGATGGTACACGACTTACTGTCAAGTATTCCCCATTATCATTAACTTCTGCCGTCTTAAGGATAATATTTCCTAAGTCTTTTGATGATGAATTCTTTACTTTTATTTGATATGTGATTCCCTCTTTTGACTCATTTACTTTTTTAAGTTCTGAAGTAGATAATACTTCATACTGACTACTATTTTCTAGCTTAATTTTATTGTTTCTTATATCAATAGTATTTTCTTTTAAATTAACATATACAATTTTACCCTCTGCTTCATATTCATATGCATAGACTTCTACACTTTTAGCAAAAGTTTTATGTCCACATTCTACATAAGCAACTTTCCCAGGCATTAAAGTCATATCTAGCAGAGATTTACTATCAGATGAAGTAATTTTTTTATTATCATCGTATTCATTATATATTAGTTCAACATTCGATATATTAAATGTTGAATTATTTTCTATCTTTGTGGATGTATCTATTTTTCCACCTTCATCTACAGTTATAATCTCTGTTGCTCCTATATTCAATACTTTTGCATTGTCCTTATCTATTGTCACTTCATTATTGTCTTCTGCTTGAATCTCAACTGAATCAGATTGCTCTTCTTCCCTTTTACATGCAGTCAGTGTAAAAATAAATATTGTTAATATAATCATTAAAAAAATTAATTTTTTTACTATTTTATTCATATTAAGCACCTCATATAGTAGTATTTTATAGTAGATTTTTATACTTTTTCATAAATTCCTTCAATGCTTGTGTAAGTATTTGGTGTTTTTCAAAATTTGAGTTGCTACATAATCTTTCAAAGTCACTCCAAGTTTCTTTATCTATACGTACTCTTGTTGTTTTTAATTCACTTAAAGATTCATTATCTATATGTACATCTTTTTTATTAGATATTTTTTTAGGTTTTATATTATAATCCTTCACTTCTAAATACCAATCATACACTTCACAAAGCTTATCTAAATCTTCTTGAGTTATATTTATTTTTCTGTCTTTTTTAGGTTTAATATTTTTTCTTGATTTTATATTTTTTAAATCTGTGTCGTTAAACTCAATTTGTTCAATACTCTTATTTAAAACCTTTTCATTAGATTTCTTCTTTTTGGTGCTTACCTTTTTTACATTATTAGTGTTATCTTCCTTAGTTTTTTCTTTATCCAAATCTTCTTTATTCTTTAATTCGTCTTTTAATATGTATTTACCTTTTTCTGACTTATATCCTTTTTTATTTAAAAAAGTTCTTAAAGTACTTTGACTAATTTTTAGATTTTGAGCTATCTCTGTAAATTTGATTCCTTTACTTTGAAATTCTAAAAATTTATCAATTCTTTCCTCATTATTCATTAATACTCCTCCGTCAATATCTTCTTGTCTTTCTTTTCATACTTCTTATTATATTCTTCTTTTCTAAATCTACTCTGTTTGATTCAACTATTTTTTGTAACATTTTATTATAAGTAAAATCATCTAAATTATTGTTTTTTATATAAAGAAGTGTTTCTTCTTCATACTTAACAAAACAAATTGACAATAGCCATGCCATACCCATTTTAACATAATATTCTTCACTTTGTATATTGTTACAGTATTCAAAAATATCTTTAATATGTTCATCATCAACATAATATATTAAAAACATAACTAATGCAAATCTAATCTCCCACGGATTTTCTGAACAAACATATTTTTTTAATATATCATACATGTATTCTTTATAATTATTTGTACATTTTAGTCCAGAACAAAATCCATCACAAATTGCCCAATTACTAATTTTAGGTACAAATTTTTTTATGTAATATAAAATCTCTTCAAAATTACTATTTATATTGCCAATCACCATACCCTGTAACATAACTTCTTCATAATAAGTATCTTCTGCTACTTCTAAAAATTCTTTCCAGTTGCCTTTACTTATTTCTTTTGACAACTTTCTTAAATTAGGAATTCTAATACCTATTATATTTTCTGTTCCTGGTATAAGTTTCTTATTAAAATCTCTATACTTAACATCTTGCATAGATTTCATATACTCTAAAAATTCGATATATTCCAATTTATCCCATTTTTCCCTACTAAGCATCATTTATTTACTCCTTAGTTCCTTTTTTCTTATTGTAACATAAAATTATATAAAAAAAAGCTTCTACATATCAGAAGCTTTTTCAAAAATGTACTAAATTTTTCAATTTAAAATTTAAATTAAATTAATCTTTACTACAGCATAATATCTCTTTAGAAAATCTTACTAATCTCCCACACCGAAGTCTGTATTATTGTATAAAACTTCTATATTTGGATTTTCATTTAAAAATTCATACTTATTAATAAACCATTTAACCAACTCTTCATCTCTTTTTATTTTAGAAGAATTGTTTATAAAAACATTCACAGTTGCTTTTTCAAAAGTATTTAGAATAATATCCATGTCATTATCTATCATTTCTTTAGTCTGTCCTTTTATTCCAACCATAATACAAGGCGAATCAAAATATTCTTTTACATCTTCTGGAGTTTTAAATCTTGCATTCTTATTTAAAAAATTATTTCTAAAATCATAATCAAATGTTTCAACCCCAATTTTAAATATTATAGGAATTTCAAAATAATCTCTCATTTCCTTTAGTCTATTTTTGTAGGACCAATGACTTTCTAAGAATAGTTTTTTTATATTTTTTTCTTTTATAATCTTCTTTATTCTCTCTAAAGTATCTTTAGGTATTTCAAAACAGCTACCAGAATTTATGACTTCAAGAACTCCATATTTTCCAGTTATATTTTTTAAAACTTCAAAGTTTACTTTGTTCATTTCTTCTTCCAAATTAGAATTATCATCTATATAATCACAAAAAGAACATCTTCCCCATATACATGGAAAGCTTTTAAGTAAAACTATTTCTCTTTGATTTTTATTTATTATCTCACTATATCTATCCATATTCTCTCCTATCTTTCTCCAGTTAATGATACTTTTAAAGTCTTTGGAACTGCATTTAATCCCAAATTTACCAAAACAACAGCAATTAATTTATCTGTATAATCTGTGAACACTTGAGTTATAAACACACTAAATACATCTCCAAGCCCTAGTACTTTTAAAATTTGAACTATATAAGAAGAACCCGATGATGTCACCCCGCCAAACAAAAAAGCTGAAATTACTGAGCTTACTATAGATGTTGGTATGGCAAACAACAATACTCCTAATGGAGTTTTTAAACCAGTTAAGAATTTCTTTTTAAAAGCAATACCAGCAAGTAATCCTGTTGATATCTGAACTGGTGCAAAATAAAGAGAATATACATCAAATGTAACTCCACTTATTAAACTTCCAAACACACCTGTAATAACAGCATATTTAGGCCCCAAAAGTGAAGCTATCATTATAGTTCCTATTGAATCTAAATATATAGGTAGCCTCAGCCCCATAGCTATAAACGCACCTACTATATTTATAGAAATCCCAAAGGCTATAAGTGTAATAGTTTTGACACATATTTTTCTTTTCACACTATATCACTCCTTCCACAGAGTCTATAATGTTTTCATATCCTTTAAAAAGTCTTTTTAAAAACATATACATAAATTTCTTTTCATCAACCTCATTTAAAATAATCGCATTAGCATGTTTTTTGTAGAAATTAAATGAGTCTACTATGGATTGCCCCATAGCTATTCCACCTTCCACAATTTCTACATATGATTCAAATCCTTTACATATACTTCTGTCTATAAAATATGCCACTGCTAGAGGGTCATTTATTACACAACCTATTATTCCTTCTTGCTCCCAATGAAAATCAATATAAAATCTAGTGATTTCAGTTATATATTTTGCCATTTTTTCATCAGGTCTATTTATAAACTCAATAATATTAGGAGTAAGTACAATTTTTCTAGTTACATCTAAACCTACCATGTGAATTTTTTTAGATAAATTCTTGTAAACATAATCTGCTCCATGTGGGTCTACCCAATAGTTAAATTCTGCTACTGGAGAACAATTTCCATGAATTTTAAAAGCTCCTCCCATAGATACAAATTCATCAAGATTTTCAAAGGCTTTTTTATCTTTCATAAGTGCTTTAGCTATGTTTGTAAGTGGTGCAAGTGCTATTATAGATACTTTTTCACAATTATGTAAAGTATTTATTATAAAATCTACTGCTCCATTTTTTGCTTTAACTTCTGTCACTTTTTGATAAAAATTTTCTCCTATACCATCTTCTCCATGTGTATCTTGAGCTGTTACAAGTGTTCTTTTTAGTGGTGCTTCTTCTCCTATATATACTGGAATATTTAGTGAAGAACACATTTGAAGTGTTTTTAGTGCATTTTCTGCACCTACATTTGCTGGTACGTTACCACAACATGTGGTAATTCCAATTACTTCTAGCTCTGGTGAGCTTAAAGCCAAAAGGATTGCCAAAGAATCATCAATTCCTGGGTCACAATCAATTATTACTTTTCTTTTTTCCATATTACTATCCTCCTTGATTTGTGGTCGAGGAGAACTACACATCTTTTTTCCACTTTCAAAAAGGTGTGTCTAAGGGTATTAATTATATACTGCCACTATATAATTCCTTAGTTTTTTATACTTGGAGTTCTCGAACAAGTACAGATGTTAAGTTTAGTTATGATTTTAAGTCATTTATTATAACCTGTCAATCAACTAAAACCTTTCAAACACCTGATTTACTAACTACAAAAACACTGTTTGTAGTTTAAAAGAATTTATTATATTTTTATGTGTCTCATTAAAGCATGCTTAAATAATAAACAAACTTTAATAAAATGTGGCACGTTTAAACCGATTATTATTATACAACAATATTATAAATATTACAATTAATACCTTTAATTAAATTTACATATAAAATTTATACTAAATTTAATTTTTATGTTGCAAATAAGCATCAAATGTTATATATTTTTAACAAGAAGTTAAAAATATATAACATTTACTAAAGGAGTTGTTAATAATGAAAAGTTTTAGGGAATTAAATAAACTAGGATTTTTAGGTTTCTTAGGTTTTTTAGGACTAGCTGGAATATATGCTGGTGAAATACGAACTATTAGTTTTTGTGCATTCTTTGTTTTTTTTAGATACTTTAATATTATGCCAGATGAATTATTTAGAGAAAACCTGAGAAAAGCAGCTGTGCCAGCATTTTTCTTTACACTTTCATCGCTATCAGTAGCTATGGTTTTATCCATCATCTCAGATAATATTTCTACTATTGAAAATGGTCTAGGAATAAGTTTTTCTATATCAATGATTAGCTTTGTTGCAGTTTTTGCATACTTACAGTATAAAGAAGGAAAAGGACTAGAGTAATGATGATTCGTTCAAGAACTAAAGAATATAGAGCAAAATATAATATGAAACAAGATGAACTGGCATCATTAGTAGGAGTAAGAAGAGAAACTATAGGAAATCTTGAAAATGGAAAATATAACCCTTCATTAAAATTAGCATTTGACATTGCTAACGTATTCAATGTAAGTATAGAAGAAGTTTTTGAATATATAAAGGATTAGTAACTATTCTCTTCTTAAAATTTTTGCTATACTTTTCTTAAATAGATTAAAACTAATACAATTTGGTGATTATATGAAAAGAAAACTTTCAACACGCTTTTTTGGATATATTTGGTTTGTTCATATTCTTTTTAGTGGCTTTTATATTAAAAAAATTAGTACTAGATACTATGATAGGAATAATAATTCAACCAGTTTTACAGTTGTAATATCCAGTTTTGCATATACACTTGTAAAATATATTAAAGCGAAGTATTATACATATATATTTTCAAATAAAATAATTTATTTTATTTACTGAATATTTTTATTTTTTAGGGGGATGTATTGTGTTTAAAGACAAAATTGATGAATGTGTTCATATAATGACTGCATACATTGTTAGTTTAAAAGAATACTATTCATTTATAGAAACTCAGATTGATGATTTTATTAAAAGATATGGAGAAGATATTGTAGAGTCTTGTCTTCATAGAATTATGATTTTATTATGTGAATGTGGTTTGGCATAAAATTTAATTCATCAAAAAGAATAAGAAGAATTTTATATAAATTCTTCTTATCTAAATATTTAATTTAATAAAGATTTTAAATTACGCTTTTTCTTTTATAAATGCTCTTACTTTATCCATTGTTGACCACACATCACTATCATATATTTGTGTAAATTTTTCTCCTGTGCTCTTACTCATTTCTTCCATCTTGCTACAAGCACCTCCGCCAATAACATACAAATTTTCTGTTTTATATGGCTTATAATCTTTTATATCTGTTACTAAACAGCTTTCATCTTTTCTTTTATAATATAACCCTATTATTTCTGCTGAAACTCTATCATCTCCACTATAAACTATTGTATGTTTAATCTGCTTGATATCTCCACCATTTATATTATTATTTAATACGCCTTCTACGATTAACTTAGCCACACCCTCATATCCAAGTTTTTCTGCTTTCTCATAATCCTCTTTATTGTCACAAAAAAAACTTTCTATTAATATAGCAGTAGGTTTTGAACTATTTAGAATATACAATCCTTTATCTAATTTGGCTCCTCTATTCTTAAATACCATACCTAATTTATTACATATTCTAGTTGCATATTCTAAACCTTTATTACTATAATATAACACTTCTGAGCCTTTTCCTTGACCATCACTTGCATTTAAATGTAACTCTATAAGTAAATCATATTCTCCATTATTAACTTTAGGTATTTTATAAGACTTTTCCTCATTTTTAGAACTAAACTGTTTTTCAGGGCATATTATTACGCTTACTGTATGCCCTTTTTTCCTAAATATATCTGCTAATATTGGTGCCAATAATTTGTTATACTGATATTCATTAACTAATCCATCAGCAGAAGTACATGCACCATTTTTTAGAATACTGTGTCCTACTGTAATACATATTTTCATAACATTTTACTCCTTTAATTAAATTTTATCCATGTATATGTCCCATAATAATGAAAATCTAAATTTATATAAATCATTCATCTTCATAAAAAAAATAATTATCATTTTATTTTTTATAAAAATATCACAAATATTCTTAATATTCAATATATAATACATAAGTGGTAATCTAAAACGCATAACTAGACAAAAACATTTTTATTTTCATTTATTTTCATCTGATTTGATAAACTTTTATGTGATTCTACTATATAATCTCTATTGTCTATTTTTATTTAAAAATTCGTAAAATTATTAATTGATAATACTTTTTTTAACTATAACACTTTTTTATCATTTATATATTTTATAAATACTCTGTTTTAATTTTTTTATGTTAATATCTAATGATTACATTTTTTAGTATAACTTTAGTTATATCAAAAATATTTTAAAAATCTTAAATATATTCACACATTCTCATAAATTATGTTATAATGAGAATATTGCGATGACAGTTTTAGATTTTTGACAACTGGAGTGTAAAATCACTCCCTTTTCTTTTTACTAATTATGATAAATATTTAGTTAATACTAATATGCTATTATATAAAGTAAATATAAAAAATAAACTTTGTTATATGTACATTTTGCATTAATGCAAAAATGAATTTCATATATATTTCTCACAATAGGAGTGCTATGGCACTCTTTTTTGTTTTTTATAATTATGTGAAATATTCAGATACCATGTAATAAACCTTCATTTTTCAATTTTATATAAGAATCAATTATTAGATAAATACTATCTTTTTTATCTTAATATTATCCAAATCAGCACATAATAAATCCAATGTATCTTCTTAATATCACATAAGAAGATTCTAATCAATTTTAGTATCCTAAATTATTTTGCAAAACCAAATTAATTTGATTTAATAGTAATTTAATTAAAATGTGTAAGTACTGTACCAATATAGAAAGTATAGAAATCTAGATTGTTGACAAACTTAAAAATAAAACATACAATAACATTGTAAATTAAATTAACACTGTTAAGTTAAAGAGGTGATTATATGAGTGTCAAAGAAAGACGTAAAAAGGAAAAAATAGAAATGAAGAAAAAAATTATGGATGCTGCCATTGAAATTATCAATCAAGAAGGATATGAAAATTTATCAATTAGAAAAATTGCTACAAAAATAGAATATTCTCCAACTACTATTTATCTTTACTACAAAGATAAGGCACAGATTATTAATGATATAGCTAATGAACTTTATAATAAAATAGAAAATGATTCTATTACTGTTATGGATAAGTACTCCTCATTTTCAGTAGATAAACAAATCAGAGAAATTATGCTTACTTTTATCAAAATTCTTTCTAGCAATCCAGAAATGACAAAAGCCATAATGTATAGTGGAATGAATATTATATTTGCATCTCAAAATACTGCTAGTACTCCTGCTAATAATGGTATAGAGATGTTTGATAAACTTCTTGCTATTGGAATTAAGCAAAAAATATTTAAACCAAACATAGATAATGCTTCTTGGATGCTTATAAGTGCATTATTAGGCTTTGTTTTATGTGCTGTTGAAAATCACTTGTATTCTTTACATAACTTCCCACAATTTATAGACAATTTCGTGGATATTTTACTTGGAGGAATTTACAATGAGCATTCACATCAAAAATCTTAATAAGAAAAATAAATTTTTAAGAATTCTAAAAGTATTAATAGTTTTATTTTTTATATTTATATGTATTATTATTGTAGCTGTAGTTAATTTGAAACCAGAAAAATTAGTAGTACAAAATATAAATCCTACTAAAATAAAAAATGGTACTTATCTTGGAAATGCTGATAATGGTCTAGTAAAAGCTACTGTATCTGTCAAAGTTAACAATGGAGTAATAAAAGATATTCATATATTGAAACATGACACTCTTTTAGGTAAACCATCTGAAAAGATTGTAAATAATATTATTAAGCAACAATCTTTAGAAGTGGATGCTATAACTTCTGCAACTTACAGCAGTGATACTATACGAAAAGCTATAGAAAATGCTTTACAAAAAGGAGAGTAAAATATGGATACTATTATTGTATATTCAAGTAAATATGGTTGTACAACAGACTGTGCAAATATATTAAAAAGTAAACTATCAAATAATGTGATTATTGTTGATATTAAGGATAAAAACAGTAAAATTGAATTATCAAAATTTGATACAGTTATTATTGGAAGTTCAATATATGTGGGTTCAGTTTCAAAAGAAATTCGTACATTCTGTAATGATAATATAGAGTCATTAAACCAAAAGAAAGTTGGAATTTTTCTTTGTTGCGCATTCTCTGAACAGACGGATAAATATCTATCAAGTAATTTCCCATCATCATTATTAAAGAGTGCAAAATCAATAAGTATATTTGGTGGTGAAGCTAGATTAGAGAAAATGAAATTTTTTGATAAATTGATTATGAAGTCAGTTACAAAAAATGATTACAATGGTTTGAAAATATCACAGGATAATATAGATAATTTTTTAAGAAATTTTAATGACTAAAATAAGCTATACTCTTCGTTAACAACCCCATCTACCCCTACTTTATGGCAAAGAGCTCAAAAGTCATGGAATGTTTTACCATATATTTTTATATCAAAAGTTACATAACTTTCCCTTATATAACTTTTGATATAAAATATAATAAAGTATACAATATGTTTTCACATTTAAACTTGAACATTATAAAACAAAAACTATTATATTTACTACATTGGAGATGATACTTATGGGAAAAGTTAAAATCAGACTAGCAAAGGAAACAGATGCTGAAGAAATATTAGAAATATATACACCATATATCACTAATACAGCAATTACTTTTGAATATGATATACCAAATATTAGTTATTTTAAAAATAGAATAAAAACAATTTGTTCAAAATATCCATATCTAGTATGTTTAATTGATGAAAAAATTGTTGGATATACTTATGCTCATGAACATAATGAAAGAACTGCTTATCAATGGAATGCTGGATTATCAATTTATATTGATGAAAGGTTTGTAAGTTGTAAAATAGGCATAGCTCTTTATAATTCAATAATAGATATATTAAAATTACAAAATATTCAAAACTTATATGTTAGCATTGCATCGCCTAATATTAAAAGCGAAAGACTTCACCAACACTTTGGTTTCAAACTATGTGGAATTTATCATAATACAGGATATAAGTTTGGTAGTTGGCATGATGTTATGTTATTTGAAAAATACATAGGTACTCATCCTATAAAACCAGACTACATAAAAACAATCAAACAAATTGATACGAAAGAAATCGACACTATTTTAAAAAAAAGCAGTCTTCTTGTCAAATTACTTTAAAATAAAAACTTTAAATAAACCAAAATAAAAATAAGAAAGTAACTTTAAAATAAGTATTTTAAAGTTACTTTCTTATTTTTTATTAAATTTTATAATAATAGTCATATTAACGTAAATACTATAAAAAGAGTTTAAATTTATTTATTTAGTAAAATTAAATCAAAATAGAAAAAATGGAAGGAGAATAATTGATGATAAAACTGATTGGTATATTAATAGTTGTGATTGGATTTATACTTAAAATTGATACATTATTTACTGTATTATTAGCAGGAATAGCAACAGGACTTGTAGCAGGATTAGATTTTAACCAAATCTTTACAACTCTAGGAGATTCTTTTGTCTCAAATAGAGGTGTGTCATTGTTTATACTAACATTACCTGTAATTGGTGTTTTAGAAAGATATGGATTAAAACAAAGAGCAGTTTCTCTAATAGAAAAATTACAAAGACTCACAACAGGAAAAGTACTGAGTATATATATGTTTGCTAGACAAATAGCTGGAGCCTTATCAATAAGAATGAGTGGACATCCTCAATTTGTAAGACCACTTGTTAACCCCATGGCACAAGCTGCTGGATTAAGCAATAGTGATGAATTAAAAGAATCAGACGAAGAAGCTATAAAAGCATTATCTGCTGCATCAGAAAACTATGGTAACTTCTATGGTCAAAACTTATTTGCAGGTAGCAGTGGAGTTTTACTTATAGCATCTACTCTTACTCAATTTGGATATAATGTAACTGGAATTGAGATTGTAAAAGCTAATATCATTATGGCCGTAATAGCATTTATAGCTGCCACAATCCAATTTACTCTATATGATAAAAAATTAAATAAAAGTCATAAGAGATAGATTTATTTAGGAGGTATAAAAGTGCAAAATTTTATAAACATATCATTAGAAATTTTTTATGCATTAATGGGGCTTTTAATGATTGTCATAGCATACAGGTCTTTTACTACAATAGACAATAATAAAAAATACGGTACATCATTATTTTGGATACTAATATCACTACCATTTATATTTGGAAGATTAATTCCAGCTAATATAATAGGAATCATACTAATATTATCTAGTTTATTAACACTTACTAAACAAGTCATATTTGCAAAATACGAAGAGCCAAATGAAAATTTTGGGAAAGAACAGGCAGACAAACTTAAAAATAAAATATTCATACCATCATTAATATTAGCTTTTGCAGCAGTAATTGTAGCTATGAGTCTTTCTAATTTCGATAATTCTTCACAGTTTGCAATAGGTGTAGGTTCAATAATTGCACTAATATCTGCTCTTATAATAACCAAATCAAAATCATCTACCTCAGTTCATGATGGTTCAAGATTATTGCAACAAATGGGACCAGCTAGCATGCTACCACAACTTTTGGTTGCATTAGGTGCTTTGTTTACTCAAGCTGGAGTTGGCGAAGTTATCTCAGGTATGATATCAGGAGTAGTTCCTACTGACAATAGATTATTTGGCGTTATAGCTTATGTATTGGGTATGGTTATATTTACTATGATAATGGGAAATGCATTTGCTGCATTTTCAGTCATAACGGCAGGAATTGGAATTCCTTTTGTATTGTCTCAAGGTGGAAATCCTGCTATAATTGGAGCATTAGCATTAACAGCAGGATATTGTGGAACTCTACTTACTCCAATGGCAGCTAATTTTAATATAGTTCCAGCAGCTTTACTTGAATGTAAAAATGATTATGTTGTTATAAAGTATCAAGCACCAGTTGCTTTAATATTAATTGTAGCACACATATTAGTAATGTATTTTTTAGGATTTTGATATAAATAGGAGGTAAAATAATGAAAGTTTTATTAACAGGGTTTGACCCATTTGGTGGAGAACCAATTAATCCCGCTCAAGAAGCTGTCGAAAGGGTCAAAGATAATATAAATGGCTCAGAAATTATAAAAATAACTATACCAACAGTTATGACAAAATCTGTTGAAGCAATAGATAAAGCTATTCAAAAACACAACCCTGATATAGTAATATCAGTCGGACAAGCAGGAGGTAGATTTGATATTACACCTGAGAGAGTTGCTATAAATGTAGATGATTTTAGAATAAAAGATAATGAAGGAAATCAGGTTATAGACACGGTTATAAAAGAAGATGGTCAACCTGCATATTTTTCAAAATTACCTGTAAAAGCTATGGTAAAACATATGAATGAAAATAAAATTCCAGCTAGTGTTTCAAATACTGCAGGTACATTTGTTTGCAATCATGTAATGTATGGAATTCTTTACATGATAGATAAAAAATATCCTAATATAAAAGGAGGCTTCATACACATACCATACATGACTTCTCAAATAATAGATAAAAAGAATACACCATTTATGTCTTTAGAAGAAATAGTTAAAGGTTTGGAATTAGCCATAGAAGCTTGTGTAATCTACAAAGATGATATAAAAGAAATTGGTGGTGAAATTTCATAAAAAATATCTAAAATAAATTTTTTAAATTATAAATGAAAATAGACATTTTTTTAAATATAGACTGTAAGTATATTTGTTTAAATTCAAATTTACCTACAGTCTTTTACAATATGTACAATCTTCAAATGTAAAATTAAATTCTATTCTGTTCTCCCCACTCACACATTGCATCTAAAATCTTAATCAAAGACTTCCCTCTCTTTGATAAACTGTATTCTACTTTAGGTGGTATTTGAGGATATTCAGTACGAATAATCAAATCATCTGCTTCTAATTCCTTTAAAGATAAACTCAGAGTCTTATAAGAAATAGTCTTTATATAACGTTTTAGTTCATTATATCTAACAACTTTAAATTCAGCAAGGCAATAGAGAATTACCATCTTGTATTTTCCATTAATCAGTGAAAGTGTATAACTAAACCCTGTTTCACTTAAATCTGCTTGTGAGATACAATCCATATCCATGTGCTACACTCTCCTTTAGGTTAGTATTGAACAAAAATGTGCGTACTTGTCTTTTAGCTAATTTATAATAAAATTATAGTGTAAGAACAATTAAAAGTCAATTTGCTATAATACATATAAATTCTACTTAATGCTAGTACTTTAGCATATTGTCAAATTTTAATTTATTTACTCTTTAATTCAAGTTATAAAAAACTTCTAACATAATGTAGTTTCATATCACTGATAAATTTAGTAATAGGAGGTGTTTTAAATGTAAATCTAAGAACAAATGGAATATACCTGTACTTATAGATTCATAGAAAACCTATTTTAGAAAAAGCAAAGACCCTTGAATATCGATTAAATAAATTTTACTGGAGGAATTTCTAATGAAAGTTTTATTAATAAATGGTAGCCCAAACCAATACGGGTGTACTTATACAGCATTAAATGAAGTTGCTAAAACATTAAATAAGCATGACATTGAAACCGAAATATTATATTTAGGTAAAAAACCAATACCAGGTTGTATTGCTTGCTCATCATGCTTTCAAACTGGCAAATGTACTTGGAATGATAAGGTCAATGAGTTAGCGAAAGAACTAGATAATATTGATGGTATTATTGTTGGTTCACCTGTATATTTTTCCGGTGCAAGTGGACAACTAACTTCATTTCTTGACCGCTTATTTTTTTCAGCTGGAAGTAAAATGGCAAAGAAACTTGGTGCATCAGTTGTATCATGTCGACGTGGTGGAGCAACTGCAACATTTGACCAACTAAATAAATATTTCTCAATCAGTAATATGCCTATTGTATCATCACAGTACTGGAATCAGGTTCATGGTTTTACACCAGAGGATGTTATGAAAGATAAAGAGGGATTACAAACTATGAGAACTTTAGGTGAAAACATGGCATGGCTTCTTAAGTGTATTTCAGCTGGGCAAAAAACAGGAGTCAAAGACCCTCAATATGAAGAAAAAATTATGACTAATTTTATACAATAAATAATTTGGTTTTATTAATTGTTAATTTAAAATTAAAGTGATACTTAATAAATGGAATAGCGCATAGAAAGCAGTATAATACCTAAATAGTGGTTTTGATTCTATTTATATCAAAACCACTATTTTATTATTTAATCTGTTTAAAACGATTAATTTCTGACATGCTCAGTTATACCCTTCCATTTTCTTTTATAAAAATAGATTAACCCAATAATAGCTGGGAGTATTGGTGATAAAGATTGAGCAAAATAAACGGTAATGTAAAATAATTTGTGCTTCAAGGTTAATAAAAATCTTCTTTATGGCAATGATTTAAATATAATCAAATGTCGTAAAGGAGATTTTTTATGAATACTTTAAGAAAACAATTAGTCAAAGAAA